>JAZDEQ010000041.1:0-9901 GCA_043808565.1 Candidatus Uhrbacteria bacterium
CCACCCGTGACTCTGCCTCAACCGCGTAAGTTCATTCATACTGGATCTGATGGCACAAAGATACAGTTTGGACTTTAAGGCAAAGTGATTTAAACGAGTTTTTTTCTTAAGAAGTTCGAACTTCAAATAAGAAAAGATAGAGGCAAAGAAATGGTTGGATTGAGTGCGAACTGTTTTGGTTGGAGACTTGGCGAAGCTGGCATTGGACTTGATAGACTTATGGTATTCCTCAATATTCCATCGTTTTTGATAGGTCGAGGTAATTTCGTCTTTCGTTGCGGTTAGGTCGTTTGTCACAAGATACAAAACACCTTGGCTGTTGTCTTCGTTTATGAAGACTTGTTTCAAAAGCAGAACTGGAAAAGACAGTCCTTGCAGAAACACTTGGACAGGCTCCAATGTTAGCTCTCGCACAGTTGCCCCAACCTGCTCAAAAGACCCGGATTGCTGGTCTTCTTTTGAAAAAGCAACAAGTCGATTGGATTTGATAGGTAAAATGAAAATTTTGTTCAGTTCTTCGTGAATGTATTTCATGCTTTCATTGGAACTGAACCAAACATCGGCGACAACGTGTGAAAAACGTAAATGCAGAGTATTGGCACAGGTACCAATCATGGATCGAAACATTTCGTTTTTTGTCACAGAGCTTTTTCTGATTGTTTTTCCAGTCTTTTTGTCGGTTGTTTCTATGGTTTTTTTGATGAGCTCAAACTGAACGGGAATATTTATGTCTTTGACATGATACAGACAACTCAAGAGATTCACGCCTTTGACCGATCGTCCAAACACATGGTCAAAATGCCAAGTAATCATATCGTTTTCATCGGTATACATCTTTTCTTCAATCGTATCATCAAAGATAAGTATTCCATCGTCTGATTCCACTTCTCGTACGGTTGGTTTAACCAATTTCCAAAGATCTTTCGACGTCCAAGTTTCTGCTGATAAAAATCTAGTTATTTTGTCATGAGAAACTTGGCTGTCAAGCACGCTCGACAATCCGGTGGCTGTGGTATATGAAAACGAAGAAAGAAGATAATCAGAATACAAATCGAGAAGTTGGATGTTCATATTGGAATATTTTCGGGCTCATCTTGCGTTGGAAACGATCGAATTGAGCTTGGGTTTATGATATCATAGATGAAGTGGTGCGTAAGGTGAGCTCGTAATTAAAAATCTCTTCTAAACCTGGTAAAAGATCATCGTGAACAGCTTGGCTTTTATCATTTGACGGTTCAACTGGCGTGACATCGTCGTAATTTATTTGGGCCCAGGTTTTAGTTTCTGGGGTAACTTCTGGCGTGGCCACCTCGGCTAGAAACGAGCCAACCTCTGCAATGACAGTCGAAGTCACCGGAGCCACCAAACTGGCCGCTGTGGCTGCGTGATCGGGTACAGCCGGAGCGGTTATTTGATCAACCGGCAAGACAAAATCTTCAATCTTCATCGGTAAATCATGAGTCACCACATACTGACTAACGTCAGCCGTGGTAAACGAAGTGTAATCGTTAACCCAATCATCGTCACCGGAAGCATCGCCATTAACATCCAACTTGATCAAAACCGCATCTTGATAATAAATATTTTCACCAAAAGAAACCGTAGCTACCTCGGGTGTAATATAATAACCGGAAATCGCCACCCCGCCATCTGCGGTCGATTGGATATCTTGCGGATCAATATAATCAACCCCACCGACTTCTTTTGACCAAATGATATTAAAATCTTCATCAGCTTTAATCAAAAAGGCACCTGAAGTATTATAAACCGAAAGATATTTTTCCGGATCGTTTAAGTAATCGGCTAAATTTTCACTGCCCAAATATTCTTTCATCATTAAGACAAAATTCCCATCAGCGGTTTTGGTGGCGTAAAGTTGATTTTCTCTTTTTTCAATCTCACTATTCAAACTTTTAACCCAAAGCAAATTGCCATCAGTATCAAACTTGGCAGCCGCGAGTTCGATTTTTGTGGAGACGGTAAAAGTCGTGTAGGTTCCTTGAGTGATTAGAGAACTAAAAAAACCAAAAGTAATAAATCCACCATCAGAAGTCGTCTCCACGTCTTGAAAATCACCGGCGGTTATTCTCATGGTCGTATAACCCATATCAAACGTACCATCATCGTTTGGCGTGACGTTCAAGTATTGTTGAGAAACGGCTTCCAAATCCTTGGTCCAAATAACATTTAAGTTACTATCCGTTTTAACCATGGTCGGCATTGATGAGGACATAAAACCAGCTTCTTCTGGTGATTCGGCTTGGCCGATCATAATGTAGCCATCCGAAGTTGGTCTAATAATAAACTGGTCGGTGTAGAGCGAACTTTTAACAAAGCTGGTTTTTTTCGTCCATTCTCTTTCGCCATCAGCTGTATATTTTACTAAAACGTAATTTTTATAAGCATCGACCGGTTCAGAACAATTACAAAGTTGATCAACTTTAAACGAAACCATAAATCCACCATCGTTAGTTTCAAAAACTTGATCGACCGCATCGGTACCATAATCACCAATCATTTTGCTCCAAACTAGATTTCCGTCTTTATCAAGCTTGGTTATAAAAACGTCATACCAATTTTCTTTTTTCTCCAAATAGGCATCATCGGTAAAACCAATAAGCTCACCAACGGCAATTATGCTGCCATCAGACAGCTCAACGATCTCTTTGCCGTCTTCCGCACCATAAGGCGAGGCCATGGGATCGGTTGTATAATCAAACGATTGAAAAAGTTTTGACCAAACAACCTGACCGGCGGAATTCGTCCTGGTTATGAAACCCTCTGGCGGAAAAAACGGATTCAAATCGTCGGTTTGACCGTTTAAAAGGTAACCACCGTCTGCGGTTTGCCAGACTCCGCCGGCTTGAGTCGTGACATCCAAACGATAATGATTGATGAAAGTTGTGCTTTGACCAGAAAAAGAATTGTCGCCAAGAATAGGAATTGAAGCCAAATCATTATCAGAGATTCCCAAACTCAAAAATCTCATAATCGTATAAGCCGAATCACCGTTAGTCATGTAAATTCTATTGCAAGTATCAGGATCGACATACCAAGCTTCCCCGTGTTGCTCGACCTGGAGCAAAATTCTGCCTTTTACACTATCAGCCAAAGAATTGGCATTACAGACACTACTGGCAGAATTGGCCTCGACCGTGTCTTCGACCAAAGGAATTTTAGCTAAATTGGCGTCAGTAATACCCAGACCAAAATCTCGCATCATTTGATAAGCCACCGCCCCATCGGCCATGTAGTATCGTGTAGAGTCGGTTGGATTGACATACCAAGCCTCGCCGTGTTGTTCGACTTGCAAAAGAATACGACCGCTCAATCTTTCGGCCAAAGTCTCGGCCCGAACAGAACCGGTTACAAGAAAAACAAAAACGAAAATTAAAACTGTTAAAAAAATGCTCTTTCCCATATTTTTACTCTTTGTTTAGATAGAAGAAATAATTTCTGCTTATAGTATAGCAAAAAAATGCAAAAAAAATAACCTTTAAACCAAATATTTATATTTTACAAATTATTCAATTACGTTTAATATAAATACGAACCTAATTTCATTTCTAACCCAAAAAAATATGTCAGCGTCAAGAGGACCAGGATCGAGGGCAGAGGGAATGTCCTCACCAGAGGCCGAACGACAGGAAGTCGCCAGCCTTTTTGAACAAAATTATAAAACTGTTAAAGATTTCGTCTACAAATCGGTGGTTCAACTGTTAGCAGCAAACTCCGAAAAACCATTTTTCGATCAAACTGACCTTGCGGACAAGCTAAAAGAAGCGGCTTTTAGAGAAATGTTTGCTGCAGCCAAAGGTCTCACAGAACAACAAAGACGAAAAAGAGAAGAAGCTTTCTTTCCTCAGCTTCAAAAATTTAATAGACGAGAAGCAGAAGGAACTGAAATTCCTCCAGATTGGCAACTCAAGGTAGAATTTTGGCGAAAAGAAGTTGAGATTTTTAATGAACTTAACCAAGAACAGGCAGAAAAAAAAGCTGAACTACTTGATTTCGAGACAGCTGTTAAAACACTAAAGGACGGTCCGGCAAAAAGCTATGTTCTCGCCAGAAAAGTACAATTAGAAAAGGCACAAGAGCCACCAAAATTATCAGAGGTAGTCGATTCAATAAAGTCAGATCGGGAAAGAATTAAACAAATATATGAAAATGGCGGTTTTTTATCCAGTCCTAGATTTGCTCAAGGAGTTCGAGAAAGACTTGAAAGAAAACCTCAACCATAACCCCAAAAATTTCAAAAAACCAAAATCAAATAGTCGGCAATCGCCGACTCTTTGATTTTGACATTATTTTTTATAAACTTTTACTTCTCCACACTCTCCCCGGCCACATATCCCGTCGTCCAACAAAGTTGCAAACTATAACCACCAGACGGACGTTCGATATCCAAAGCGTCGCCGACGATGTACAGGTTTGGATAAAGTTTTGAGCGCATGGTTTTAAAATCGATTTCTTTAAGATCGACGCCACCACTCGTCACGATGGCATTTTCGACACCCATGAGTCCGGTCACGGTCATCGGCAGATATTTCAGAAGGCCAACCAATTTCAAACGTTCCTCACGGCTAATTTTGTTTACAAATTTTTCCGAGTCAACTTCGGCCAGCTCGAGCAAAGTTGGTGAAAGAGCCGGAGTTATTAAACCATCCAAACAATTTTTTATTTTTTTATTTAAATTCTCAGAAAAAATTTCTTGAACCTTTTTATCAACCGCTGCCTCATCCAATTCCGACAACAGATCGAGCGAGACAATTACCGAACCGGTTTTCAATAATTGGCCAATGGCTTTACTGGTATTCAAAATCAACGGCCCACTCAAACCAAAATGGGTAAACAACATTTTTCCTTGAACACTTTTTTGTTTCTTATTATTCTGCCAGATATTTATTTTCGCTTCCGGTAAAGCTAAACCGGAAAGTTGATGGACCCAAGTTTCTTTTATTTTTATCGGCACCAAAGCCAAATCCGGTTGAATGACCTTATGGCCAATTTCTTTGAGCCAAACAAAACCATCACCAGTCGAACCAGTCTCGGGATGAGATTTACCACCAGTTGCGAGCACAAAAGAATCAGCTTGGATAACCTCATTGTTCGCCAAACGTACACCGATAATTTTTCCATCAACAACCTCGAACCCAGAAACTACAGAATTCGTTCTTATCTCAACCCCACCTCGTTTCATATAGGAAACCATTGTGTCGAGAACATCCTGAGCTTTATCACTAACCGGAAAAACCCGTTTCTCGGCTTCAATTTTTGTCGGCAAGTTTTGTTGTTCAAAAAACTCGATGGTTTCTTCGACCCCAAATTTGGCAAAAGGCGAGAAAAGATATTTTTTGGCTTCCCTGAATTTACTAAGAAAAATATTTTTATCAAACTCAGCATTGGTAAGATTGCAACGTCCACCTCCGGTCAACAAAAGCTTTCGCCCCAAAAGCGAATTTTTCTCAAGCAAAAGCACCCGAGCCCCATTTTCGGCCGCTCGCCCAGCCGCCATCAGGCCAGCCGGCCCGCCGCCGATCACAATGAGATTATATTGAATTTCATTTTGTTGCATAATTTACTAACCACATTATACCCTTTCCTTGAAAAAAGTGATAAACTTAAGATAGATTAATTCTTATCCACAAAAAAACCTATGCTCGAAGTAAAACAAAATACGGCCATGGCCGCGTTCTCTTATATCCTATTTTTTGTGCCGTTACTTATCGGTATTTCAAAAAAAGATGAATTTATTAAATACCATGCCAAGCAAGGCTTGGTTTTGTTCTTGGTCTGTGTGGCTTTTATGATCGTCAGTAATTTAGTCCCATACAACATTTATTGGTCCATCAGCTGGATTTTTAGTTTAGTAAATTTGGCGATTTTTGTGGTTATGATTATTGGCATTGCTAATGCTCTCAAGGGTAAAAAAGAACCATTGCCGATTATCGGAAAGCTGGCGGACAATTTTAAGTTTTAAGTGAAACGTAAAAGACCGACGGGGGGGGGTAACTGTTGGTCTTTTTTGTTTCCTTGCACCAATCCAAATTTTACATTTTTTACCTATTTACACTTTTACATTTCAACTACTTCCTCAACAATCAAAACCTTATGCTATAATAAAAGAAATGTATGATTACAAAAAACAAAACCCTTCATCAGTTCCCCGCTCCGCTACCACTCAAAAAACTCATCGGTCCAAGCTTTGTCATTCTGGCTCTCGGCCTTGGCTCGGGCGAGATTATTCTTTGGCCGTATCTGGCTGCCAATTATGGTCTTGGCATTGCTTGGGGCGCCCTGCTTGGCATTACTTTCCAGTATTTCATTAACATGGAAATCGAACGCTACGCTTTGGTAAAAGGCGAGAGTGTTTTTGTCGGCATCGCAAAATTCTGGAAATTCGCCCCAATCTGGTTCATTATCTCCACTTTTGCCGGCTTCGGCCTACCTGGCATCATCGCCGCTTCAGCCAAAGTTTTCGCTTCTATCATCGGTATTGAGGATTTCCGTTGGGTAGCTATTGCTTTCTTGATCGTCATCGGCCTAATTTTGAGTTCTGGCAAAACCGTTTATGGACTTATGGAAAAACTGACTAAAACCATTCTTTTGGTCGGCGTACCCTTCATTTTTCTTTTAGCCATCATTTTAAGCCGTCGAGCTGATTGGTGGTCACTGGCCCAAGGTTTAGTCGGCCAAGGTGACGGTTACAGCTTTTTACCAGCTGGCATTGCTCTGGCCACCTTTCTCGGCGCTTTTGCTTATTCCGGCGCTGGCGGAAACTTGAATCTCACTCAATCAATCTACATAAAAGAAAAAGGTTACGGCATGGGCAAATACGCCCAAAAAATCGCCGGCCTTTTTAAACAACAAACAGCCTCTCAAGCATCTCCGGCCTCTCCAGCCTTTCCGTCCCCCCAAGAAGAATTCCAACTCGAGGGCGAAAAATTTGAAATGAATAAAACCGCTGAAAAAAACTTTTTTGCTTGGTGGCGAAAAATTTCTATCGAACACGCCATTGTTTTTTGGTTTATTGGGGCTCTTTCTATTTCACTTCTTGTCCTGCTTTCTTACGTCACAACTTTTGGCAATCCAGATAACGCCACGGGGATAAATTTCGTCCTCAGCGAAGGTTTAATAATTGGCAAAACTCTCGGCCCAATCGTCGGCTGGTTTTTCCTTCTAGCTGTCTCCATCATGCTTTTTCAAACCCAACTCGGCGTCATGGATTCCACTTCCCGAATCATGGCCGAAAATGCCGCTATTGCTCAAATGAAAATGAACGGCAAAAAAACCGTTCACTTGTCAAAAATTTATTATTCGTTCGTTTGGACCCAAATCGCTTTCGGAATTCTTTTATTCTTACTCGGTCTCTCTGAACCAAAAACTCTCATTATCCTCGGCGCTTGCCTGAACGCCGTCGCCATGTTCGTCCACATCGGCTTGGTCTCAATTTTGAACCGCAAAGAATTACCAAAAATTTTCCAACCAAGATTATGGCGAAAAATTTTGCTCGGAATTATTTTCGTCTTTTTTGGTGTTTTTAGTGTGGTGGTATTTATTGATCAGGTGTTTTAGGTGTCCCCTCACCCCAACCCCTCGGCCATAGCCCGGCCACGGGCGAGGCCTCTCCCGCCCCACTTCGCTCGGGCTTCGAGGGGCAGGCCGGAGAGGGAGATTAATTTGTTTTTTATGGCTGACTCGGTTTTTTTGAATCTCAACCCAATTAATTTAAAACACTTGAGACGTTCACTGAGAAGAAATCAGACAGATGCTGAGGGTTTGATTTGGCAATATCTACGGAATAACCAATTAGGTTTTAAATTTTATCGACAGTTTGGTATTGACAATTACATTGTCGATTTTTGTTGTCGAAATAAGAAGACGGTCGTTGAGATAGACGGCGGTATTCATGAAGAAAAAGACATTAAAGGGAACGATTTGGTTATAAGTAAAATTCTGGAGGATTTGGGATATAAAATTGTCAGATTCAAAAACTCAGAAATTTTAAACAATCCAGAATTAGTTGCAGAAAAGATTAAAAAATATCTTACAACCACATAATTACTCTCCCTCTCCGTCGGGAGAGGGTAAGGGGTGAGGGGAACCGGCGACAAAATAAAAAACCCGCCGAGTTACGTCCTCGGTCGGGCGATGAACCGATCCGCTCTCCTTCTAGCCTCCCTTCTTCTTGGGTGGCGCCTTCTTCTCGGCCGCTGCGGCCCTAATCGTTTTCAATAGCTCTAGGAAAAGCGGACAAATCCGCTTGTGAACGACGAGCTCTTTCCGCGAGAAACGTCTGTCACATCCGTCACATTTGATGGCCACGAACCCTCCTTTTCTTCTTCAGAAATTACCAATGTAGACAAGACACTGGGGTTGTTTTATTTCCACCCCTGTGAACTTGTATTTTTTAGTATAAAATTCAATTGTTGTCAACTTGACCTAAATGCTTTATCTTAAGGTCAATATGAATAACTTATTTAACAAAAAACCAACCTTACAAACCCGCCAAGAGATAATCCGAACGATTCGGGATTATTTTTATCAAATCAATTATCTCGAGGTTCAGGTACCACTCTTAATTCGCGGTACCAATCCTGACGCTTTTTTGACTTCGTTTGAGGTTTTTGAAAACAACGACTTTCGAGGTTATTTAACGACTTCGACCGAATTTCAACTGCTTCGTCTTTTGTCGAATGGTTTTAGAAAAGTTTACACATTAACTTCAAATTTTCGAGCCAGTGACAAGGATATTACTCACAATCCAGAATTTACGATGTTGGAATGGGAAGCTGCAAACGTGAACATGAAACAAATAGAAACTGAAACCGAGGAGCTTATTAAAAAAACTTTTTCAGTTCTCTTCCCGACCGCTGAATATTTGGAATACAACGGACAAAAAGTTCGTTTTATCAATCAGGCCTGGGAACGGCTTTCGGTTCACAAAGCTTTTGAAAAATATCTTGGTCTGAATCTTGCTCCGGATTTTTCGCTCGTCTCGATGCAAGAAGAAATAAAAAAAGTCGAACTCGAAGTGCCGACAAATTTCTTGGACGATCAAGGTTTGGTTTTTTCTTGGCTCATCGACAAAATTTCACCCAACCTCGGGGCGACGGTTCCGACCTGGCTTTACGACTGGCCGATTTTTCAAACCTCAATGGCTGAACCAATAAAAGAAAACTCCGCCGTCGCCGAGCGCAGCGAACTCTACATCGCCGGTCTTGAGATTGCCAACGGTTTCACCACCGTCTGCGACGCCGCCAAACAACGAAAATTATTTAACGAACAGCAAGAGGAACGAAACCTTCAAAACAAAAAACCAGTGGTGGTCGACGAAAAATATCTGGCTGATTTAGAAAAAGGTGGCTTGCAAGCCGCCGGCATAGCCCTTGGCGTTGATCGGTTGGTGATGATTTTAACCGGTAAAAAGGATATTAACGAAGTGATGGCGTTTGGGTGGGATGAAATTTAAAACACCTTGTCATCCCGAGCCAAAGAGGGATCTCGCTTACCACTCCGTAGCTCGCCACGAGCGAAGGGTGGCCACGTGATTCAAGCAGCATTCGTTGATTCGCGTGCCCGTCCGTAGCCCAGCGAAGGCGGATATCAAAATTCGTCCCGCCTCTTAGGCTCGGACGGGATCCCGCCAACCTGTCCTTCCGAAGCCCGAGCGTAGGAGGAAGGCCTCCGTCGGCGGGATAATTCGTAACATTCTAAGCCTAATCTTAGCCAAATTCTGGCTCTTGTCCGTTGACAAAACTCGGCTGAATAGACATTTCGGGTTGCTAAAACAGTCGGTGAATTTATTTCACCGACTGTTTTTGTTTCCTTGGTTTTGAGGGAATATTCAGAATAGTTTCGATCATCTTTTTCTTAGTCTCCGAGTTGATTCCTCGATGAG
>JAZDEQ010000042.1:0-14732 GCA_043808565.1 Candidatus Uhrbacteria bacterium
GACAGCTCGGCCATGGTTTTTGTTTCCTTAATTGCTTCCAAAGCCACCTTAGTTTTAAAGGCCGGAGGATGAGTTTTATGAATGGTATTGATCATAGCTTTTAGATCTTACCACGCTGTCCTAATTTATGGGTCCATTATATGTACCGGCCGCAACGATGTTCCAAATCACTGAGTGACACCCTTCGTCTCCTTTCCAAGACCGGCCTGCCTCGCGTGCCGACCATTCCGATCCATTCCTTCACATACCACGGAGTATTCATGAACCCGTTCCGTTTCCTCGCGCTCGTCGCGATCCTCCTCCTCGCCGTCCCGGCCATGGCCGGAACTCCGAACGGCAACACCATCGCCCCAGTCAATGCCCCCACGCTCGACGATGGCAGGCTGGAACCTCCTCCAGCCAATTCGGCTCCACTGGATCGACCGATGCCGGTCGCTCCGGTTCAACAGGTTCCACTGACCGCAGAGGATCTGCGGACCACACCGCCGTGGCGAGGTCAGCAGTTCTCGACGACAATGAGTCAACTCATCACCGAAAGGTGTCGGCTAATCGTGGCTGCCGATGACGCGCAGAAGACGTACGACTTCCTCAGACGCGCCCTTGCGGAGCTTCCGAATCCAGAACACGGCGCGACTGCCGAGCAGTGGGCTGCTTTCAGGCAACAATCCAAGAACCTCGAAGATAAAATCCAGGTAGCCGCAAGTCAATCGATAAGCGCCTGGATCGAACTCGGCAAGGTCGAAACAGCGCTAGCTGCTATCAACGGCCCCTCGTATCGCCCCGGTGTTGATTGGTGCCGGCAGTCGCGACCGTCCGCAACCGACTAGGTTCCGCTGCCAACAAAACTGGGAGAGGTTCAACTCTACCCCTTCGAAGAAGACAACTAGGACCCGGGGCACTCAACCCCGCTTCCTCTTCAAGACCGGCCCGCCTCGCGTGCCGGTCTTCGCTTTTTCAAAAATGTCAGGTATATTAAACGGTGATTAAATCCAGTGTGGGACGACCGGCCCCGACATTATCACCCTTAAGTCTAAAATTCGTATATTCGGCACTTTTCGTAATTCGTAACCCTATGAAAATAATAATCTTCGGCGATACGATCGGAAAAATCGGTCGTGAGGCCATTAAAAAAATCTTGCCAGAATTTAAAACTGAATTTCAACCTGACTTGATTGTGATGAATGCAGAAAATTTAGCCCATGGTTTTGGTATAACCAAAAAAATAATTTTAGAATTACAAGAAGTTGGTATTGATGTTTTCACTTCTGGCAATCACATTTGGAACAATGAAAAATACGATGAGGTTTTTAATGATCAGGATTTAAAAAATTTAGTTCTTCGACCTTTCAATGACATCAGAACTGAAGGCATTGGTTTTACGACAATTGAAAAAAATGGTTTTAAAATTTTTATTGGCAGTTTGTCGGGCATGGCTTTTATGGAAAAAAGCGCAGCCACAAATTTTATCCTGGCGGCCGACGAACTGATGGCTAAAGCCAATGAATCTGGAGCAAAAATTTCTCTCATTGATTTTCATGCTGAAGCAACTTCGGAAAAAGCTGTGCTTGGCCGTTATCTTGATGGTCGGGTTTCAGCTGTCGTTGGTACTCACACTCATGTCCCGACTGCCGACGAACGGATCTTGCCAAAAGGCACAGCTTTTATTTCTGACATTGGCATGACTGGTTCTCACAACCAAGCCATCGGCGGTGCTTACGGACCAATCGTTGAGGGCATGAAAATCGGCACCTTGGGAAAATTCGAAGTCCCCGAATCCGGTCCGATTGAAATAAATGCTGTAATTATTGAAATTGATGAAAAAACCGGTCACGCGACTAAGATTGAACGGATAAGACGAATTTTAATTTAACCAACCAATATTCGTAATTCGTATATTCGCCAAGATTCGTAATTCGTGCCCCCTTGACTCCGCCTGACTTTTTCGCTATACTTTGAGCAGAAATTAATCTTGGTTTTTTGGGATTAGGGACTGGGGATTAGGGAAGGAAGCAATTTTTTTAAAACAAACTTCTCCCCCCAAACCCCAAACCCCAAACCCAAAGCTATATTTATGAACAAAGCCGAACTTGCTCTCAAAATTTCCGACAAATTAAATATTCCTAAAAAGACGGCCGAAGAATTTATCGAAGTTTTTGAAGAAATTGTTACTAAAACCTTAATGGCCGATAACGAAGTCACCATTGCTGGCTTTGGCACTTTTTCCGCCAAAATCCGCGCCGGCCGCGCCGGAGTCAATCCCCAAAATCCAACTGAAAAAATCCAAATCCCTTCAGTCCGCGTCCCAAAGTTCAAAGCCGGCAAATCACTGAAAGATGCTTTGAAAGCCAAAGTCGCCGCCCCAGTTACCCCAGTCGCCTAAAATCAAAATTTAAAAAGAGAAGATTTTGATCTTCTCTTTTTTGTTTTTTATTCTCTCATCCCCACCTGCCATAAAAAGCCAAAAACTTCGCGCAAGCTAAAAGCCAAATCCGGCGAATAAATAATAAAAGTTGTGCCTTCGTTGGTTGTGGAAATAACCCCGATGTTATTTCCGTAAATATAAATACTCGCTTTTAAATCAATGTTACTTGGCAGATATTTAATTTCCCGCAAATATTTTTCTTGTAAATTATATTCGGGAATATTGGGGACGTCTTTGCCGCGAACGCGCAACGATCGCGAACGAATGCCTTTTTTTACTCGTCGCTCAATCCATTTTTTCATGTAACGACTTTCCACCATTTTAGCCGTAAGTTGCGGCGGCGAAAGATAAATGTATTCATCTTTTACTGTTCGTAAAATATCTTCGTAAACCTCACGCGCCGCAAACTTGCCGGTAAACATTTGGACAAATGGCATTTTACTTTTACCGGCATAGATCGATAAAAAATCCGGCAATAAATCTTTGAGCTGTTCTTTTTGCCCCTCGATTTTTTTTAATAATTCTTTTGGATGCAGGGCGACAAAAATTTTTCTTTTACCTTCTTGAACAATTTGAATCAAACCTTTTTCTTTCAAATGTTCCAAATTATCATAAACCGCTGTCCGTTTCATGCCTAAATTATCGGCCAAATCCTTAGCCGAAGCCGAACCAGCGCTTAAAGTCGCCAAATAAAGTCGTGCCCGCTGTTCATCTAAACCCGTGGATAAAAGCCAGGCCAAAAGATTACTATCAAAAGTTTTCATATTTTTTTGACGAAAGATAAGGTTATTAATTAGCTTAAATTAGCCATTTTTTAATGTTACTAAATTAATTATTTAATAAAATTTTACAATAAAACTGATTGACTTGTAAAGTGGTGACATGGTTCAAAAACTAAAAGGAGGTTTCCATGAGAACCAAACGACGAGTTATCAATACCCTGCACCGCGGCCAAGTTGAATTCAATCTCAAGGCCCAGAAAGGCGATGGCAGAAGTGCCTTTCTAGAGGAACTCTTGTTTATTCAACCTGAACTTCCAACCGATCCGGCAATCTTTGGCGAAGTCATTGATGCCCTGGACGCAGAATTCTCATTGGGAATTCATGATTTCGGACGGTCGGCAGAGGCGACCCGATTGAAGCGTACTTATTTGTCTAAATTTCGAGCTCTGCCCAGGCGCGCTCTGCAAACCATGGAAAAACGCGGCCTTGAGAACTCCTTGGACGCGATCTGGTTGGTCAAGGTCATGGTCAGAGCGGTTTGGACAGAATTCTGCAGCCAGAAATTCTGGCTCGAAGAAGGCGTGAATGAGCTGCTTCTGCGCCGAGAAGAAATTGAGGAAATCAAGGCAGCTCTTGAGGCTCTCATTCCCCGCCTTGAGAGACAACTGTCCGAAAACAACGCCGGTCAATTCTGGACAGCCTGCCACATAGCCAAGGAAACCCTTCGTCTCATCACGCATCAGCCGACCTTCGTCAAATTCTTCAACGCCCTACCGCGTTGTCAAACATAAAGGGAGAAAACATGGGGGAAACCAAAAGCACCAACCCCACCGACTGGAGAATCGAGGCAAGACCGTTCTCATGGGAGACAAGCGAGGACATAGTCTGCACCTGCGGCACCTGTGGAAAAACCATCAAGACGTCCGTAACCGTCGGCGGACCTCCACCACAAATCGCGACATGTTGGGGATGCAGAACACGATTCCTTATTCCACAGGATCTGGCGGAAAAAGCCAAAGAATCCGTTCGGAAAAAATCGTGGGAAGCGGCCGGAAAATGCGCCGCGGCCGGAGGTTCCGGACTGCTCATTCCAGACTGCTAAGCTGATCCGCCTTTCTTGGGCCTGCTCGATCAGGCCCCCTTTCTCCAGCCGATCAGATGGTCTGGTCGGTTGAAGGTAAGAAACACTCCTCTTCAAGAAAAAGGCAGACACATGCCCCAAAACATTCAAACAGAATGGTCCAGAACGGTTCAGTGTCCGATTTGCGACTATGAAGACGCCACATTCACCAGCGGTATCGGCGGCTTCAGAGAGCTGTTTTGTCCTTTCCAGGGAAACGAGTGGCATTGGAAAGTGAGTCTAACAAACGAAAGAAGAAACGAAATCTGGCGGCTCATCGGTCAAAAAAAACGTCTTTCTGATGATCCCGCACAGGCTTCAAGTATTCGTCTTGAGCTCGCACAGGAAATTGAAGGGCTTGAGGTTGAATTTGCCGCTATCTCTGAAAGGCTCAAAGCCGAAATTATTGAGGCGCATCGACTTGCCATCCCAGCCGCCGAGATCAGAGAGACAGCAAAAAAACGCTCGTCGGAAGTTGAAGAAACCGTGGAACTGTTTGAGGGGTTTAGACGAGCCCTTAAACTGAACTTAACCTTCGTACCAAACGATCAAACTCCAAAGGCGCTCCGTGGGCTGATCAACGGGTTTGGAGGAAATCCAACCAGTCAGCAAGTTACAAAAGAGATCGAAAAACTCTGGACAGAGCGCCAAACGCTCATCCGCGAACATCGTTTAAAAACCGATTGATCGCCGATAGAAAACATCAACCGCCCGGCAACTCGTGCCAGGCGGAATTCTTTTTCAAACAAATTTTACTACCGTCCCTCAACCCTTTGTCTTGCGCGCGATTCTGATATTGGGGTGTGGGGCAAAGCCCCAGCAATAATTTCTAATTTCTACTCAACCTGTCGCCACTCCAAAATTCTTCCATAACCATTAATCCTAACCACCAGCGGCTGATTTTTAATTTCCTTTTCCCAAACTTCACCACCAACGCAAAAATAACTATTGTGCCAAGTATCAATCGACTGACCAGCCGCACTCTTAAATGTCATTTTTGGATCTTCATAACCGCTCATGGGTAAAAACAATTTTTCTTCCTTATTGGTCGACAAATTTTTTACGATCACGGTACCGGGAAAAATGGGCATCGGTAAAATCATGGGATCTGAATCGCATTGGACGCTAATTACCTCAACTCTTTTTTCAAAACGAAAAGAAGCTAGTAAAAATCTTGCTCCGATTAAAATAAACGGTGTTAATAAAACAACTACGCCAATAATTTTGGCGATTTTATTTTTTCTAAAATGTCGAAAATACCAAAAGCTAAACAAAACAACAAGAGCTAAGAAAAATAAAAAAATAACAACAAAAGTTATCAAAATCGGCCACAAAGAAACTGTGCCAAGTGGTTGAGCCATAAAAAATTAAACTTCTCCAAGGCTGTGTTTCTCAAAAAAATCTTGGAAAGCTTTGGTAAAAATTTTCTCTGCTTGATTTCGATTAATCTCGGAACTGATTTGTAAAATTCTGTTTAAACAAGCTTCGGATAATTGCGAAAAATTTTCGATCATGCTAATTCTCGAACTTTTATTAAAGACTCTTATTATTTCATCGACAGTTTCGGCTTGAGCAATTAACGAAATAACCTCTTCAGGTGACAAAGCTTCCGAATTTTTTGGCCGGTCTCTTAAAACTCGATCACCTGGTTCTGGCATTGACATGTTTTTTTCTAACATCATTCTTTTTCCGACCGTATCTGCGCCAGCCAAAATTTCACGAGCCGCTTCAAGTCTAGCTCTCCGCAATTGGGTTGGTGACATACTTGTGTCACCAACAAAATCAAGACGCGCTAAAATTTTTTGTAATTGTATATTTTTTAATCTAGCAAGCTCTCTTTCACTCATCTCTTTTTTATCTCCCTTTTTGGCTTCTTTTTTAACTCCTGTTTCAGGAGCTACGGATAATGTTTCTGACATAAAACCTATTTACTAAACATTCTCATGGTTGCCAAAAGTGGTTCGAAATTTGGGCCTTCATCTAAAATCACGGAAATGACAATCAAATTTTCACCGCTCAAAAAAACATAATGAATTTTATCAGTACCCATGGCCGTGGTGCTGGTAATCTTTTTTATGGCCAAACCGCCTTGCGACAAATCACTGGTTTCTTTGATAGTAATATTATCCGGATCAGAAGCTTTAAGAGCTTCAGAAAACTTTTCAACACTCACGTCCTTGAAAGCATAAAACGCGGCAATAGTTACAGAATTTTGTTCACGCTTAACATCACGCAGGGAAGCAAAAAAGTTGCCGGGCAAACCAACGTAAGAAGAATCTTGTTGCTCAAGCGGCCGGCTACGCAATTCAAAATTATCTGGATAAGAAACGGCAAAACCATAATCCGCGCTTTCAAAATTTATCCAACCAAATGGTACATCAACTTTGGGTTGATTATTATTTTTTTGGCAACCAAAACCAACGAACAAAAGCCCAACGACTAAAAGTGGAAAAATTGTTTTTGTAAAAGACATAAAGAGAACCCGCCGCCCCCGCCTTTTAATATTTTTACAAGGCGGGGGACGGGGGGTGGTTATTTTTTCAAAAAATCATTAATCGAATTAATAATATCGGCCACCGGAATTAACTTTGCTTCGCTAGACGTTCTTTCTTTCCATTCGACAGAATTTTCGCGCAAGGTTTTTTCGGAAACCACTAAACGCAATGGCAAACCAATTAAATCAGCGTCAGCAAACTTGGCCCCCGGTGATACATCGTCGCGATCATCCCAAAGTACCTCAACACCCGCGGCCGATAATTCATCGTAAAGCGACGAAGCTGTACTAATAATTTGTTCGACCACGGTCGCGTCTTTAGCCTTTAACGAAAGCAAATGGACTTGATATGGCGCGACAACTTTTGGCCAAATCATGCCTTTGCCATCATGATATTTTTCAATAATCGTGGCCATGGTTCGCCCTAAACCAATGCCATAACAACCCATGTAATAAGGTTTATTTTGGCCATCTTGATCAACATAAACCGCATCTTTCATGAGTTTTGTGTAGTGATAACCCAGTTGAAAAATATTACCAACTTCAATGCCGTGTTTTTCTGAAAGTTGTCCACCACGAACACCCTCACCGCCAGCAAAAGCTTGGGCAATGTCACCAACCACATCGGCTTGCCAATCACGGCCATAATTAGTATTCAACAAATCCCGATTAAGTTTATTGGCACCAGTATACATGTTTTTAATTAATGGCGTTGAATCATCGGTTACAATCAACAAATTATCTTTCTTTAAACCAACCGGCGAAATAAAACCAGCTTCGCTACCCAGAGCTGTAATTTCATCCTCGGTGGCTGGTCGCAAATCAATAGCTTTAGACAAATGTTTTAATTTAGTTTCATTAACTTCCCAGTCGCCGCGAATAACCGCTAAAATCAGCCGGCCTTTTTCGTCGACATACATGACACTTTTCATTTGCTGCCAAGCTGGCAAGCCGTGAAATTTAACACCGTCTTCAATGGAATGCCCGCGCACCGCTTCAACTTCAATCATTTCTTTTTCTGCTTCATCGTTCGTGGCAGACTTTTTCAAAATCGCCACTTCTTCATGAGCCACATAAGAACTGTCGGCTGAAACGAAAAATTTTCCTTCACCATCAGGGTGTTCCACTTGAAACTCGTGACAATATTCGCCGCCAATATAGCCATTGTCTGATTCGACCACCATGGTTTCCAAACCCAAACGCGAAAAGATTCTTTTATAGACTTGCCACATGTTTTCGTATTCAACTTTAAATTCCGCCTCATCGCGAGAAAAACTGTAAGCGTCTTTCATTACGAATTCTCGAACCCGCAGCAAACCACCACGAGCCCGAAGTTCGTCACGAAATTTAGTGGAGAATTGATAAATGGTAAAAGGCACATCCTTATAACTCACCGGTGCTTTACGCACAGCATCAACAAACATTTCTTCAGCCGTGCCACCCAAGGCAAATTCAGCCCCACGACGGTCAGTGACTTTCATTAATTCAAAACCCGTCGTATTAGTACGATTAGTTTCTTGCCACAATTCCAAGGGATGAAGAACAGGCGAAATCATTTCTTGCGCGCCGGCCCGATCCATTTCATCTTTAATAATGGCTTTAATTTTTTCATGCACTCGCCAACCAAGCGGCAGAAAAAAATATCGCCCAGCCACCGACTCGCGAATAAACCCACCGCGCAACAAAAGCTGGTGACTAATCATGTCCGACCCCTTTTGCTCGCCAAAAGAAGTTTTTCCAAAAAGTTTTGAATATTTCATAAAAAATCTTGACAAGTAATTATAGAATTCGTATCATGAAAATACAAGCGGTAGTAGTATCGCCTGAAATTAACCGCGGGTCTCGTCGCAAGACGAGGCCTTTTGTTTTTTTGCTTCAATTCTCAATATCTCGTAACGAAAATCAACTAAATCAAAATAATGACTACAGGCTGGCAATAATTCTTTGGCCACATGTCCAAACCGAGAAAAAACAATAACTCGTTTACCCCGCCCTCGCAAAAATTTTAACAAATATTCAAAATCACAATCTCCAGAAAAAAGGACAAAAGTCTCAAAATCGTTCATGGCAAAAACTGCATCGGCGGCTATTTCAACATCAAAGTTGGCCTTCCGGTGTGGGTGGCTCGTAGAATGATCTAAATATTCTTTAAGTGGTTTGGTGGACAATTTTATCTTTAAAACCTTATCGAGAAACCAAAAAAACTTTCGATGAGACAGAGTTTGAAAATCCGGAGAATAAAATTTAGTTTCTTTCAAATCACAAAGATCACGGAAAAAAATTAACAACCTTTGATAGTCAACCCGCCAACATAACTGCTCGGGATAAAAACTTTTAAAATTTTCTGGAATATCTTTGGGACTAATAAAAAAAGATTGAACCGACCGTTCTAAATTAGCCGCATCTATAAAAATAAAGGTTCTGCCCTTTATAACAGCTTTTAATTTTTCTTTAAGCTCGTGATCCATAATGACTTTTGCTTTAAAATAATGACGTATTTTAAAGGTTGTGTCAACAAAAACCGCGACTCATCGTCACGGTTTTTGTGGTGCGCCCAGAGGGAATCGAACCCCCATACCCAGTTCCGAAGACTGGTGCTTTATCCGTTAAGCCATGGGCGCATTTTTTCTCGCTAATAGAATACGCAAAATCTTGACTCTAGTCAAAGGGCGTGGCATAATTTTGACGTTAAATTTAAAAAACGCGCGCATAGCTCAGCGGTAGAGCAGGAGACTCTTAATCTCTTGGTCGAGGGTTCAAATCCCCCTGCGCGCACCAAAAATATCTCTGTAGATTTCAGAGATATTTTTGTTTTACTTTTTTTTATTTTTTCGTCCCTCTTGATCCAACCTCTTGGCCTCAGCCCAAGCTAACTCATAAATTTTTTTCATGGCATCGGCAATTTCTGGACTTTCAATAATAATGCCTAATTTTTCTCGCCAGGAAGCGATCATAATTTTATTATCGTAAATATTTATTTCCGGAGAAAAATAATATTTATCTGGCGGAATCAAAGCTGTCTCGCGCGCTTCAGCGCGATCTAATCTGGCCCGCTCTTTACCAACCGGAGCACTTGGAACAATCGCTCTAATATGAATGCCTTTCCCGGCTCGACGTTTGTAATACTTAGGAAAATAATCTGGCAAACCAGCGTGCATATCGTCGACCGTGGCATAGGCGCGAATGGCCTCATGTGAAGTCAGAGTGTCTTCATAAACCTGTTTCAAACCTTCTTTACCTTCATAAAAACGAATCTTAGGCCGACCGCCAACATTGTGAATAGATTTTAATTGCGGCAAAAGATTTTTGGCCCCGACAATTTGTTTTTCGGTTTCGCTTTTTTTATTTTCCAAAAAATCTATTACCTTATTTGGCGACTCGGCCACAAATTCTTGTTTTGGTTCTTTGCCGGAAACACTAACTAACCCGTAATTAACCAATTTGCTCAAAATATCATAACCCGTCGTCCGATTCATTTCCGCCTGCCGAGCAATTTCCGAAACTGTGCCTTTACCCAGGGTTAAAAGCGCCAAATAAACATTAGTTTCTTTTTCAGAAAAAGATAATGAGAGGAGAAAATTTTTAAGAGGTAAATTTGTGTTTTCCATAGTTGTTAACCCCCCACCCCTTACCCTCCCCCACCGTGGCGGTGAAGGAGGGAAAATTAAATTACCCACCCGGCCGTCATTGCGAGGAACGAGACCACCGAGTGACGAAGCAATCTCGAATGCGACGCCATTGGATTGCCGCGTCGCTCTACGAACCACCGAGCTCCTCGCAATGACGGGGTGTTTGGATCATTTCTATCATACCACAAACCTTAAATTGTGTCAATATTTTTCCACAATTTTATTCATATTCATTTTTTATCCTAAAATTAGCATAAATTTAATTGTCTACTTGACGGTTAGTATTGACAATTAGTATTATTTATGATAGATTGAGTTGTTGTTTCGAAGTAGTTAAACTTCTGAAACACGCTCGAGGAGGAAAAGAAGATGGCGGTTGGTGTAAAGAACGATGGAAAAACTGGAACGGTTCATCTCCTTTTAGACGGAATGGAAAAACAAGTCCTTGTAGTGAAACGACCTCGGAGAGAACAACCGCCGTTGAAAGACTGGTGGTTCGTGGTATCTGCGGTCAGAGGATATGGCTATATGGAGGTGACCGCCGATCTTACCTCCAAGAACTCAGAGGATATAGGGCTGGGATTTCTGGCTATAATCCAATTCTACAGTGCATCTGGTTGGCGAGCCACATCAAAGTCTTTTTCCTTTCGCCCTCCCCCGAAAGACAACGAGGACACCGACGAAGGTGGCGTGGTTCTTTCTGTCTCATTTGCAAGGTCATAGAGTATCACGCCTTCTTGGAGAAGCCTTCGCTTCTCCCCCGCGCTGGTTTCATAAAGATTTTTTTGTGAAACCAGAGAGGGAAAACTCCAACAAATAAAACCAACTACCTTAACAGTGTAAAAAATGTTAATCTGGTTTAAGGAGAAAACTAAAAATAACTTAATTTAAATATGGTTTCCCGCGAATCAATGACCGACATTTCTGGAGTTAATCCGGATCAAACCCCAACAGCTGAACAACCTCGTAATACTGAAACATCCAGAGAAACTGAACCGAAAATCGTTCTGCATTTTTTTCGTCACAGTGAAAAAGAAAAAGCCTTGGGTAGACCAGACGAAAGAGTTCCTATCACACCATGCGGTCGTCATCTTGCCAAAGATAAAGCTGAAGCCACTAATTTCTCTCAAGCCGTGGCTTTTGCAAGCCCACGCGATCGAGCTAAACATACTGCCCTTTTGCGAATGATTGGTGGTCATGATGAAATTACTGGTGAAGAAGAACTAGAAGAACTATTGAAAAAAACCGAATTACCTGTTGGTTCAAAAATTGCTGTTGATAAATCTCTAGATTTTAATTATGACAGTCGGCTTGGTGTAATAATTGAAGAGGCCTATGAACGAGGAGAGCATCTAAAATTTCTTATTGAACAAAGTGATACTTTAGCGGCAAACTTTAAAGACGAAACCACGTCAACTTATCAACGTAATGCGGCCAAGATAGCAAAAAAAATTTTGAGATACGCAAAAATTCTTCCTCGCTGGAAACAAATTTTGGAAGACGATTCAACAAAGAAGTATTCCGATACTTTAGAAAGATTTTTTGGTTCGCATCAAGGAGTAACAGAGTCATTTTTAGCCAAAGTAATTGAAATGACCGAGGGGGCTGATCGCCGCGATGAATTTGTCGCCGCTCTTGGCAACCAAGGTTTTGATTATGTTGAAGGTTTTAATGTCGAGATCAATCAAAACGAACCAATTATTCATTTAAGTTATTCCCGACCGCAACCAGGCGGCGATTCATTTGTTTTTAATCAAGCTTTAACTCGATCACAATTAGAAAGTATTGCCTCTTTAAAATAATTTATGGAATTTCTCAAAACTTTTTCCGAGCTTAACAAAACCAACGCTCCCATTGCTGGTGGCAAAGGTGCCTCGCTCGGCGAGATGACTAATGCCGGTATTCCTGTCCCGCCAGGCTTTGTTGTCCTGTCTGCTTCTTTTGAAAAGTTTCTGGAAGAGACTGATTTGAATATTGAGATTGATTCGATTTTGGAAAAAGTTAAGCACGAAGATATTAATACCGTTGAACAAGCTTCAGAAAAAATTCAGTCTTTGATTCTGGCCGCCAAGATGCCAGACGAGATTGCTAGTTTGATTCAAAAGTATTTTAAGGAACTCGGAACCGAATACGTCGCCGTCCGCTCTAGTGCCACGGCCGAAGATAGTGCTTCAGCGGCTTGGGCTGGACAACTGGATAGTTTTCTCAATACCACTGAGAAAGATCTCTTGGAAAAAGTAAAACGTTGCTGGGCCTCACTTTTCACTCCTCGAGCCATCTTCTATCGTTTTGAACAGAATCTTCATACTCAAAAGATTTCGGTGGCTGTAGTTGTCCAAAAAATGGTGGTTAGCGAAGTCTCGGGCATTGCTTTTTCGGTTCATCCAGTTACCCAAGATTACAATCAACTCATTATCGAGACTGGCTTTGGTTTGGGTGAGGCCATTGTTTCTGGTCAGATCACCCCAGACAGTTATGTGGTGGAAAAAGAACCCCGACGGATTATTGATAAAAACGTGGCTGAACAGACGCGAGGAATTTTTCGAGCTACCGGTGGTGGTGATGAATGGCGAGATATTCCATCGACCCAGGGCAACGAACAAAAAATAAGCGATGACCAAATCCTTGAACTCTCAGAAATTATTTTAGGCATTGAAAACCATTACGGTTTTCCGTGCGATATCGAGTGGGCTTACGAGAATGGCCAATTTTATATTGTGCAATCAAGGCCGATTACGACTTTGATGAAGAAGGAAGAAAACAAAATTGATCTTTTAAAAGAATTCACCAATAAAAATTCTTCTATTGAACACGCTGACGGACGTCCGGTTTATTTTGAAATGACCCTGGCTGGATTTACCGATCGTTTACCAAACAGTTCTATTGATTCATACAGAATTGGCATTGGTCATTTAATCGATGGAGAGCTTGATTATGTTTCACTGGTTGAAGACCAAGACAAAATCGGTCGAGCGGTGATTGAAAATTATCTTCACAATAACCAAAAAATTTTTAATCTTTATAATGATTGGAATAAAAAGTTCGAAAAAATGCTAGAATTTTTCCAAACCTTTTTTCTTTATAAACTAGAAGATTTTTCTAGTGACGAAATTCTTAAACTGTCAAAAAAACTTTATACTTTTTACCGCGAAGAAATTTCAATGCCGGGCTTTACTGATGGTTTTATGTTTTATGCGGAAAAACGTTTAAAAAATTTGGTGGAAAAATTTTGCCTAGCAGAAAAAACCACTGAACCGATCGAAATCTTTACTAAACTTACGGCTTCAATAGAAAAATCTTTCTTTAATGAAAAAGAAAACGAATTGAGAGAATTAGCCAAAACACCTGACAACAAAGAAAAACGAAAAAAATTCTTGAATAAATACGCCTGGGTAAAATCAAGTTATGCTGGTTACAACCCATACACTGAAAAAGATCTGGAAAAAGATTTAATTGAATTACCAGAAGATACAAACCTAAACCAACTTTCAATTAATCGTTTAGAAAAAGAAAATCTTCTTAAAAAATATAATTTTGATCCAGAAATTATTGCTATTGTTAGGTTAACCGATCTATTTATTAAATGGCAGGACCAAAGAAAAGTCTACACCTTAACCTACGCCACTTTGCGCAACAAAATCTTAAAAGAAATTTCTCAACGTTTTTCTTTAGATTTTTCCGCTCTTGAATACGCTTTAACCGAAGAATTGATGGATGTTTTGGCTGGAAAAATCAACCTAGACGATCTTCGGGCCAGACAAAAAACCGGTGTCTTATTTATTCACCAGGAAGGCAAATTACAAAAAATTATCGTTGGCGAAGTAGCGGAAAATTTTATGACGGGAATCCAAACGATTTCCCTTGAAGGCGCAACAGAAATTTCTGGAACCGTGGCTTCGCCCGGAAAAGTTACTGGCCCGGTTAAAATAGTTACTTCTGTTAAAAGTCTTCACAAGGTTGAACGGGGTGATATTTTGGTTGCTCCAATGACTCGTCCAGAACATTTGATGGGCATGAAAAAAGCCGCCGCTATCGTCACCGACGATGGCGGAATTACTTGTCACGCGGCCATTGTCTCTCGAGAACTTAACATTCCTTGTATTATCGGTACAAAAATCGCCACCAAAATTTTAAAAGACGGCGATTTGATTGAAGTCGATGCTAATACTGGAATTATTAAAATATTAAAAAAAGTATAACTTATACTACTGACTTTTCATACTTACATTTAAATTGATTCTATGAGATAATAGAGGCATATGAATCATCGACAAGCATCCCTATTATCTCGCCAGAAAAAAGAAAAACGCCGTTTGAAGGCCGGTAAATTGTTTAAAAAAGGTTT
>JAZDEQ010000043.1:0-5838 GCA_043808565.1 Candidatus Uhrbacteria bacterium
CCTGATACTTCCATTCCCTTGGCTCCGCCCAAATCGTCGCCGATTTAAACGCAAGGTTCAGTATAATCCTGATGGTTAGTCTTTAGATTAGTCGGACTTTAACCGACTGGATAGATACGACTTAGCTTGGCGCACTCATAAGCTCTGAATTTAAATTACAACAAGGCTTAAAAATTGTCAAATTTTTCACTTTAGTACGATAAAGCCGGCGTTAAAACGCCGGCTTTTTTGGCTTTTTTAGATTAAAATTACAAACCAAATCTTTCGTAATCAAAAATCACATCACGGCCACCGAACCAAAAAGCCATTTCGTGTTCGGCTTCGGCTGTAGTTTCAGAAGCATGAACCAAATTGGCCACGGCACGATGCTCGGAATTGGCCACGGCCGGCGAATCGACTGAATAATCACCACGAATTGTACCCATGTCGGCCATGTAAGGCAAAGTAACGCCACAAATTTTGCGAACCATATCAACGACGTGAATACCTTCGAGAACCATACGAACCAAGGGAGCGGAAACCATGTAATCAATTAACCAACCGCGAACCATGGTGCCGAGTTCTAAATCGTCTTTGGTACCCAAATCAGCCACTGGATCAATGCCATACTTTTCATAAGTCGCCAAAGTTTTACCACCCAAACGACGAATCCAGGCTTCGTCTTTAGGATAATGACCATCGATTTGTTCGCGAGTTGGTTGAAACATTTCGAGAGCCACAACCTTTAAATCGCGTTGCTCAAAACGGCGAATAATTTCGCCAATCAAACCTTTTTTAACGCCATCGGGTTTGATCATGACGTAGGTACGTTCTTTTTTGAAGTCCATATCAAAAAAATTAATTTTAATTTTGCCCAAAGGTTATCATGACCGCCGGGAAAAATCAACGGTCTTTGGTTGTAAAAAGTTATCAATATCTTTTTTACCTGGCAGATGAGTATTATTGATATAAAACTCACCATGCCAAACAAAAGAATCACGATTGGCCACATTAACCACAGCTTGACCAAACTCTAGTGGCGCGATTTCAAAAGGCAATAAAACACTGGCGACTAAAAAATTTTCGCCGTACTTAACTTTCTCAATTTCCCCAGTAAAAAAATCTGCAGCTTCAAATAAAACATTATCAGTGTTTTTCATCACTGTTTTATTAACCGTTTCACCGTCAATGGTTTTAAAAATAAAATAAAAACGAATTTTATCACCCTTGGTGCCGCCCAAGGAACCAATATCAATGGTGGCTTCTTCAAAAATTTCTGACTTAAGAAACGATCGACATTCCTGACAAGCCAATTCACTCCAGACCCGCAATTCTTTATCGGGTCGAGTGTGATATTTTTTCAAAACTTCAAAAACTGACTGATCGGCAATATGCGCCAAAGTGACAATGGCTAATTTTTTTTCTTCAATTTCAGCTTTTGGTGACAACAATGTTTTGCTTAATTGAGTAATTTCTTTTTTACTCACCTTGGTAGCAATTTTTTGATGATAAGAAAGATATTCCCGAGCCGCCTTAATAGGTGCCTGAGCTTCGTCGCTGTCACTCCCCACACACATAATCATACCTTTCATGCCTTTACGTTCCATGGCCTCACGTAAAGCCAAAAAATCCTGATGGTTTAAATTACCGCAATTAAGAATATCAATCAGTTGTTTTTCGGAAAAATTTGAATATTTATTTTTCATACCATCGCCATTATCTAATAATCATCTTAAAAAGGCAACGACGGCTGGAAAGGATCGAAAGGCTTGAGAGGCCCGAAAGGCTAGAAAGGCAGTGGTTTGCTTTCGATCGTTGGTTCGTCACCATTTGAAGTGATTAAAATGTCGCCATCAAGATCGGTGCGGAAAATTTTTATGTCGCGGTTAAACAAACGTTCTAAAGTTGCTACGGCCGGATGGCCATAATCATTTTCCGCGCCGACAGAAATAATCGCGGTTTGTGGACGAACAATATTGAGAAAATTTTGTGAAGTTGAAGTGACACTGCCATGGTGCGCGATTTTTAAAATATCGACTGGTTCAGTAATATCGGATAAAATTTCTGGCTCTTCTTCAAAAGCCGCGTCACCGGTCAGAAGCACGGAAGTCTCGCCATAAGTTAGAAGTAAAACGATTGATGAGTTGTTTAGATTGTCGATTTTTTTATTTTGGAGGTTGAGGTCGGGAGCTAAAACCCCCACCCCCGCCGTCGCTGGACTATGGCGGGTACGGCCTATCCCCTCTTCAATCATCCCCTCACCCCAACCCTCTCCCCCAGGGAGAGGGAGAATCCCTTCGGTAACCAAACCAATTTCAATTCCCTTCTCATTGACTAGATCTTTTACCACCTCCTGTAAATCGTCATAACCCAAAACTCCGGTTTCGTAAATTTTTCCAACGTCGTAGCGTTTCAAAACTTCTGGTAAGCCGCCCTCGTGGTCGGCGTGAGGGTGGGTGATAACAACGGCGTCAATCGTCTTGTCCCAAGGCAACATGACTTCACCCAGTTTGGTCAGAATTGTTCCATCGGGACCAGCATCAACTAAAATTTGTTTGCCTTCTGGTGTTTCAATAAAAATCGCGTCACCTTGACCAACATCAAAAACCCAAATCTTCAACTCGTGGGAAAACCAACCAACATAATTGGCTTGCCATGCCAAAGATAAAATCATGGTCGCAACAAGTAAAGCCGCGCCAAAAAATTTCTGTCGACGCTTGGCTAGTTTTATTGGTCGACCGCGTTTTTCGATTGGCGCGTGAACCATAGTTAAGGGTTTAAGGGGGTTAATAGAGTTGGGCGTTGGGGGCGTTAAGGCATTATGGGCATTTAGGCAAGGAATTTATTTTTTGGGTTTTTTCAGACGTACAAATCCTAAAAGGCAGATAAAAAAACCAAAAGATAAAATGGCTGATAGAATTTTTGGCAAAGCCAGCGAAGCAAAAGAAACCGAGCCAAACCAATTAACCAAAAGCAGAACAAAAAAACTTAAAGCCGTGCCAGGAATAGCCGTAATCGTCCCCAAAGTCACAGACAACCAACCTAGACCCAGAGCCACGCCGCCCAAAAGCATCAAATATGGAATCCATGGCAAAACTAAAAGATTAACTAAAGGTGCAATAATGGAAATTGAACCAAAGTGCCAGAGCATCACCGGAAGAGTGGCTGTGATAGCGGCCAGTGAAGCACCAACTGATTCGCGCAAAGCAAAAATTTTGGGAATAAAATTAAGTCGTTCGCCAAACCACGAAGCAAAAAGCATTAGTCCGGCTGTGGAAACAAAAGATAGTTGAAAGCCAACATCAGAAATCAAACGAGGATTAACCAATAACATTAAACTACCGGAAAGCAAAAGTAGATTACCACTGTGCGGCGCCCGACCAAGCCAAGTACCGAGCATTACGGTCGCGGCCATGATTCCAGCACGAACGACTGGTGGTGTGGCACCGGCTAAAAAAATGTAGACGATCACTAAAACACCAGCCATCATCAAAGCTCTTTTTCGACCAAGTGCACTGCGCATCAAAAAAATCAAAAGCAGTTGGGAAAAAATCGAAACATTATAACCAGAAGCCGCCATCACATGTGATAAACCCGTGCGCGAAAAATCACCTTTTAAGTCATCACTCAAACCACCGCTACCACCAAACAAAACTCCACTCATAAACGCCGCATGCGGTTCGGAAAAAATTAAACCCAAACGATTAATCAAAGCAGTACGTAAAGACAATAAAGAATTTTTAATATTCCAACCGCTGGTTCCCTGCACCACCAATTGTTCTGGCTGATAACAAATGGCATAAATTCCCCGACTGGCTAAATAGGCTTGATAATCAAAATCATTAAAATTTTTTGGCTCAGTTAATTCACAACGAAATTCTAAAATCTGACCCAAAGAAAAATTTTGGAATTTTGGCAAACGAAATAAAATTTTACCCTCTAAATTAACTTCGTTAACTTTTAAATTATTTAAATTAGTTTCCTGAACCGCTTCACGCTGAATAATTTCTCCAGCAATCGTCCCGGTCATTACGGTTTCTTTACCAACATAATCCAAAACCGAAGGATAAACTGGATTAATAAAAGTTTGGTTAAAACGGAAAATGCCAAAAATAAAAAATAACAGCACGGTCGTTGGAACTTGCCACTTGTCCAAACGCAAAATTAAAATCAGAATAAAAATAATAATCGGTATTATCAAATAAATATTGTCTAGCGACTGCTTTAAAAACAGGGTGCTGCCAATAATGCCCGCCAAAAAAGATAACAAAATAACAAAAAGAAATCGCGAGGGTGAAGTCGCGATCTTTTTTAAATATTCTCTAATTATGTCCCCGTGTGCCCACGCCATAATAGGTAAAGCCCAAATCTTTCAAATTCAAATCCGCCAGTAAATTCCAGCCATCAAAAATTATTGGAGTTAGCATTTTTTCTCGGACGGTTTCAAAAGACACTTCACGAAACTCTCGCCAATCAGTAAGAACCAGCAAGGCTTCGGCACCCTCAACGGCATCAACCGCGGTCGAAGCAAAAGAAACCGTCTCTGGTAAAACTTCTTTGGCTCGCTCGTTGGCTCGAGGATCGTAAACAATAACATTGGCTCCACGACCAACTAAATATTGAACAATATCAATGGCCGCAGATTTTCTAATGTCGTCGGTGTTGCCTTTAAAAGCCAGCCCCCAAACCGCAATCGTTCGATTTTTAAAATCATTTAAAATTCCCTCAACTCGACGAACAAAAAGTTCACGTTGGCGATTATTAACATCAATGACTGATGATAAAATTTTAAAATCATAACCTCGCTCATTGGCCAATTGTTTAAGGGCTGAAACATCTTTAGGAAAACACGAACCGCCAAAGCCAATGCCTGGCCGCAGAAAATACGGACCAATGCGCGGATCAAGACCGATTGATTTAACCACCTCAATTACATCAGCTCCAACCGCATCAGCTAAATTGGCCATCTCGTTAATAAAAGAAATTTTAGTGGCCAAAAAAGCATTGGCCGCGTATTTTGCCAATTCAGCATTTTCAATGGAAGTCAAAACATGTGGCGAGTTTATACCTTCATGTAATCTTTCCAAGGTGGCCATGGCAACAGCGTCGTCAGCCCCAATAACCACTCGTGATGGCTGCATAAAATCTTTCAAAGCACTGCCCTCGGCTAAAAATTCTGGCATGGAAGCAATCACGGCCAAATCAGCCAAGTCGCTCCGACCAGCCGCGCGCATATTTTCTCGAACGCATTCAATAATTTTCCGATTTGTGCCAACCGGCACTGTGCTCTTGGTAACGATAACCACTTCGTGTTCCAAATTTTTGCCGATTTCTTCAGCTACCGAAAAAATCGCTGACAGGTCAGCTTCGCCACTCGCCCGTGATGGGGTGCCAACGGCGATCATAATAATATCAGCGCCGCTAATAACTCCGGAAAGATCAGTGGTAAAAACAATCCGCCCAGCTTCTTGAATTTCACGAAGCAGATCAGAAAGCCCAGGCTCAAAAAATGGCGGCTCGCCTAAATCCAAATTAGCTATCCGATTAGCGTCCTTATCCACACATACCACTCGGTGGCCTAATTTGGCATAGCCTAGCCCAGAAACCAAGCCGACATAACCGGTACCAATGATAACGACATTCATATGGGAGTATCTTACAAAAGGGGGAGATGAGAGGCAAGGGGACAAAATGATGTTTTTGGTTGTTGGGGTTTCACCCAGGGCTAACGCATCTTAATTCCAAGCGCACCAAGCAAATAATCATGATCCCAACCAGCATTCAGCCGCTTTGCTTTTATACCGGCTTTAACCGTTAATTCACGTTTTAATAAATTGAGAGTTATTTTTCTGATAAGGG
>JAZDEQ010000044.1:0-14532 GCA_043808565.1 Candidatus Uhrbacteria bacterium
ATATCGGCAAGAACACCAAAGGCGAAGGCAGTGTGCTAGAACAGTTCTGACACTCATGGACGAAAGCGTGGGTAGCGAATGGGATTAGATACCCCAGTAGTCCACGCCCTAAACGATGGATGCTAGATATAGGAAGTATCGACCCTTTCTGTGTCGTTGAAACAAGCTAACGCGTTAAGCATCCCGCCTGGGGAGTACGATCGCAAGATTAAAACTCAAAGGAATAGACGGGGACCCGCACAAGCGGTGGAGCATGTGGTTTAATTCGACAATAAGCGTGGAACCTTACCTGGGCTTGAAAGACAGCTGCAAGCCTGCTGAAAAGCGGGCCGCTTTCGAAGGTGCTGTCTAGGTGCTGCATGGTCGTCGTCAGCTCGTGCCGTGAGGTGTACCCTTAAGTGGGGTAACGAGCGCAACCCTCGTTTCGTGTTAATTTCCACGAGAGACTGCCCTTGCAAAAGGGAGGAAGGCGAGGATGACGTCAGATCAGCATGGTCCTTACGTCCAGGGCGACACACGCGCTACAATGGCCAGTACAATGGGTTGCCAAGCTGTAAAGCGGAGCTAATCCCAAAAAACTGGTCTCAGTTCGGATTGAGGGCTGCAACTCGCCCTCATGAAGCTGGAATCGCTAGTAATGGCCGATCAGCCACGCGGCCGTGAATACGTTCTCGGGTCTTGTACTCACCGCCCGTCACGTCAAGAGAGTCGGGGGTACCCGAACGTCGCCGTAGGGCGGCGGAAGGTAAAACCGATAATAGGGACGAAGTCGTAACAAGGCACCCGTAGCGGAAGCTGTGGGTGGATCACCTCCTTTCTAAGGGAAATCTGAGGTATTAAATACCTCTAGTTCCAAGGTCGAGATCAATCTCTAAGATTGACCGAGACGTTGCAATCGCACAATTAGACAAAAAAACAAAAAACCGCCAAAAACAAGACGGTTTTTTGTTTTTTTACCTCTTGACCCAATTATTATAATTTCATATAATATCCCTCGTCGGGAAGCTTAATGAAAAATACTGAAGTCTTTATTGAAGACTAAAAAAATTAAACTCCCGCATTTGTCATTTAAAAATTTGACATTGGATATTTCAAATAAATCCGGGCGTGTAGCTCAGCTGGTTAGAGCGCGACACTGATAATGTCGAGGTCACAGGTTCGAGTCCTGTCACGCCCACCACCCTTCGCTCGTGGCAAGCTACGGGTGGCAGGCCATCCTAAGTGTTTAGCCTTTTGCGAAGGGTGCCCCTCGAAGCCATGCTGTTACAATTATTTTTTAACAGCATATCGTTTCCTGGCGAAGTGGGGCTCACGACAACAAAAACCAAAAAATCCAAAATCAAAAAACCGACCTTTCAAAAAATATGGAACCTCTTTCTTTGTTAGACACAATAATCCGTTTGGGTGGCGCGGCTATTCTTTGCGGTTTAATTGGTTTAGAAAGAGAATATCGTCATAAGCCAGCCGGTTTACGCACCGACATGTTAGTTGGCATTGGTACGGCGGCTATGGCTATTGCTTCGATTGAAATTGTTAGAATGTATCCTGGAAGTAACGCTGATGTTTCAAGAATTGCCTCGACAATTCTTACGGGCATAGGTTTCATTGGTGCTGGTTCCATAATCCAAGCCAAAGGCAATGTTCTTGGCTTAACCACCGCGGCGAGCATTTGGGTAGTAGCAGCTGTTGGTTTAACCATGGGGCTTGGTATGTATCCAGTAGCCATCGCGGCAACCCTGATGACTTTAATTGTTTTGATTGTCCTCCATAAATTCAAAGTTCCAGAAAATCACAGTGACCAAAAATAAAAAACGCCGAGGTAGCTCAGTGGTAGAGCGAAGGACTGAAAATCCTTGCGTCGCCAGTTCAATTCTGGCCCTCGGCACCAGTCAAAAAAATCCAACATTGTCTGGATTTTTTTGTTACCAACTGGCGACGCCTATCGCCAGTTTCCCGCCGTCAGAGGCTTTTGGCGGGACCACGCGGCGTGGCAATTCTGGCCCTCGGCACCAACCCACGAATTTGATTTTAAAAACAGAAATCTTTTACAGATTTCTGTTTTTGGTTTTTGGTAATTCTTCTTTAATACTGTTCCACATCATTTCAAACCAAGCCACAAATGTTTCGGCGATCGTTGGGTTATCGATCACGATGCCGGATAAGTGTTCTGAATAATCGATGATCGCCACGTGCCCCGGCCAAATCAATGTATCAGTTTTAAACTGCGTTGATGGTGGTAACCATTTCACTCGATGAAATTCAGTAACTGGAGCAACTTTTAAATACCGTTCGGCTTCTGAACTTTTTATCATCAAATCTTTTTTTACTATTTTAAAGGTTTGAAAATCTTTAAGGTTATCTTCAAAAACCATTCGAGGAAAAATCCGCTGCACCGAAGTAATGTCAACAATAGTCCGAGTTTCCGATCGAGCGTTTTGCAATTCACGATGAATGGCCAGAACGCCTTTTTTCCCATCAAAAAATCTAATTCCTGGTTCGTAGGCTGTGCCTGATTTAAATTGGTTAAAAATATCAACAGCTGATCTAATGGTATTCTGTTTTTCTGTCAGGTCTCTTTTTTGTTCTTCGATGATATCAATCGTATGTTCAATATTTTCTACTCGGTAATAAGTTTCTTCATCACGCTCAAAACTACTCACCAAACCTTGATGTTGCAAAGTTTTTAAAACATCATAAATTGACGTCCGAGGGATATCACGAAGTTGTTTAGCAATACCTGCCGCCGTGGATACTCCCCGTTCAAGCAGAACGCAAAAAACATCACTCTCGCGAGATGTAATTTCTAAACCCGAAAGCACTTCTCGAATTTTTTGTTGTCGATTATTCGTCGACATAAGGATTGACTGTTAACAATTTTAAGCGTATATTACTAAGTTGAATCCGTCAAGAAGTCTCGACAAAACTTAAAAATGGCGGATTAAACAACAGAGGATGAGATGAAACTCAAAGTGAAACTCGGCTGGGTAATCGAGAATCCGCTTAACACGGACATCCCCGGAACAGACGAATCTGAACCATTACCGCTGGTAGAAATTCGTTCTGACACCATCACTCAACTGATTGAAGAAGGTGCGTTTGGGAAGACGCCTGTGGTGACGTTCAGGGTGGAAGATGAATATGTCCTGGCCACTGTTGAAATAGACGACGAGGTCGATCCGAACGAATTTTTTCTGAGGTTCCTCTACAAAGCCAAAGTGTTCGGCTTGGAATAGTGGCTTATCCGCCAGCCTGTCAGTCGAATGTCCAATTCTCTCGTGCGCCACACACTCAAAAGTGGCACCTTACCTTGTGCACAAACAGGGCAAAAAACTGTTCGGAAACGGATGGTTTTTTGTTTTATTTGTGCTATAATTATCCCATAAAAATCTCAAAAAAATATATGCGCAAAATTTATTTTCTAATTATTCTGGCCTTCCTAGTTGGCTTCCTGCCACCCAATCTTTCCCGCGCGGCGGAAACCGATCTTTATGCTGATGCGGTTTATTCGGCTAGTAATCAAGTTTATCAACCAAGCAATAGTCTTGAGGCCCCAGACGGTATTTATACCGAATTTTGGGAAGAAGACACGACTCTTACTCTTGATCTCGGTGAGGGCGAAGAAGGAACCGGCGACTTAACTCTTTACTTTAATGTTTTAAATTTTGGAGCTGGTTACCGAGTTGAATTTTTAACCACTGATTTGATTAAGGTTCAAACAACCGGCAACACTCTGCCCCTTTCTTCTGAATTAACCATTGCTTATGTCGGCGGCGTGCCTTACCGCTACGTGGCCATCACCAGCCTTGAAGACGAACAATGGCGGCTCGATGCCATTATGGTCGCTTCGATTAACGAAGCGCCGGAAGAGGAAATAATTATCGATGGCGAAGAAAACCTTTCCGAGGAAATGACCGAGGAAGAAATGCGGGAATTTTTAAACGATTTTGTCGAAGGATTTACTGACATGGTTTCTGATTGGTTTTCTTGCGGCGATAATCAAGGTTTGATTGTAAAACGTCCAGACGATGGCAACTCTGTTACTGACGCTGATTCGATTGTCTATACCATTGGCTGTGATAACACACTTCATATTTTCCCCGATGAACAAACTTTCAAAACTTGGTGGACTGATTTTGATAGTATTTCCTACATCAACGGCGCTTTCTTAGCCTCTCATGAGTTAGGAAACAACGTTACAATTCGTCCTGGAACTTATCTAGTTAAACAAGCCAGTGATCCAAAAGTCTATGCCGTTGAGCCAGAAGGTGTTTTGCGCTGGATTCCCGATGAAACTACCGCTCAAACTCTTTATGGCGAAAATTGGAACGCTAGAGTTATTGATATTCCTGAGGCTATTTTTTCTGACTATACTTTAGGCGAAGACTTAACTACCGAAGCCTATCCAACTGGCACAATTGGTTATCTGCCAACCGGAGAAGTGGTTTATTTAGATGGTAATTATTATTATACTTTTGTTAATGGCTTGAACGCCGGCCGTTTTCAATCAAAATTTTTAGTTGATCTTGATGATAATGTTATGACCAATTATTATAGCGACGGCGGACTAAACGAAGATTCTAGTATTTTGTATCCATTCTAATCTAAAACAAAAAAAACAGATCTAATCGATCTGTTTTTTATTTAAATAAAAAAACTTTATCGTCTTGATTTCCCTTGCTCTTGAGGTGGTCTTAAGGTTTCTTTAATTTCTGTCGGTAACCGGATCTCTTTTTCTTTATCACTCAAACCAAATTCTGTTCTGGCTTCAGCTATTATTTCTTGCAAATCCTCTTCCAAAAATTCTTCGTACCAACCAGATTCAGCAACAATTCTCCGCCTTTCCTCAAGAGGTATGTGGAGATAATCTTTTAAAAAACCATAATTATTGTTATCTTCAACAAACCAAGAAGACCAGTTTTCCGGGGAAGAAAAGGCAGAAATTATATTTTCTACATTTGACTGGACAGAATCATTGTAAAATTCATTGCTAGAATTTTTTTCAACCTCTTGTCTTTCGTCTTCTAATTGAAACTCTAGAGTTTTGACAGCTCCAAAAACACCTTCATCAAAAAGTCCTTCAACAGCTTCGCAAAAATCTGAAGTGAGATAATAAGGATCTCGATTTTCTTCTAACATAACTTGATTTGCTTCTTCGAGCGAACTATCAATTAAACCCGGCTCGTCTTCGCCTTGGTTCGAAAAATCCATAACCTTTTTTGAATGAAGACCGTTATTATGGGCGGCTTCGTGCAACATTTTTCCGTAACTAACTCTCTCAAGATTATCGCCAGAACTATCCCAAGGTTGATCAAGCGGCGTAATCACAAGAAAAGCCTCGTTAATAGCTATAGCGTCTTTACCATCGGCTAATGGATGATTATCAAAATAAGCCACGACATCATAATTGGGATCATAAAAACTAAAAACCCGACCATTGGCAACAATCTCCTGTAATTTTTCATCGCTCTGTTCTAAGCCGGCCAAAAAATTTCCCCGTCCTTCACGGCCCTTAAAACCATAAAGTTGATCTTCGTCGGCCGCCATAGCCATCTCTTGTATAACTGGTTTAATTAAATTTCCACCGTCCCGAACAATTTCACGCATTGTTACCCACTTTTCTGCGCTTAAGGGTTTTAAATCAGGCCCACAACCTTGGCCAACAGTGACAGCCGCGGCTCCGCAAAATAATAAACGTTTTAAACGTCCTGAAGATCCACTAGGATTTTTGCTAATCATATAAGCTGATTTTAGACTATTGTCAGAAACCAAGCAAACTGGTATAGTTTTCCCCGTTACCAAACGTTTATTTGGATACCGTGTCGGGCTGTAGCTCAGTAGGCTAGAGCGCCTGCTTTGGGAGCAGGAGGCCGCGAGTTCAAGTCCCGCCAGCCCGACAGGGTATCTAAATCTATTTATGGCTGATAAAAAAATCGTAAAATTTTTGAGTTTACTTATTGTTGGCACTTGGCTTGTGCCTTCTTTTGTTTTAGCCGCTAATTCTATCCGCCCAGGCACAGCCGATTATCTGGTTGGTAATGGTTTAACCGAACAGCAAATAACCCCTGAAACCGCGACTGAAAAACGTGAACCGTTTATTAGCTTAACTGGTGAAACTGTTTATATCGATCCAATCGGCGATGTTCTCAGCCGTGTCGGCACCTATCCACAAATTAATTACGGCTGGGGTGATTTGACCAAAGTTGAATTAAAAAAGAATAACGAAAAACAATGTTGGCAATTTGGTTTAAATGTAGCTCAAGAAATTCCACCAAATACACCTTCGCTCCAAGCCAATTTTATTCTTTACATTGATCGCGACGGAATTCTAGAAAATAATGCTCCGCAGGGCGTTAGAATTAATACTGATTATGAAGTTTCTATCAAATACGATATTGTCGATAAAGAAAACCCTGGCTGGGAAACCGGCTTGCGTTGGTATAACAAAGAAACTGATTTTTGGGCCGTTAATAAAACCACGGCTTCGACTTTTGAAATGAAGGGTAGCAATCTTTCGGTTTGCGTTCCGTTTGCCGAAATCCCAGCCGAAGTAATTCCAACTTGGCGCGTTGCGGCCGCTATTAGCGATGGTGGCAACACTCAGATCGACGTGGCCCCGGGCGCTGGTTTTCCGCCACCACTTGGTGAAACTTACGCCACTTGGCAACCTACCATTGATCAGCCCTCGACAGAATCTTTATCTTTGCTAAACTGGAACGCATTAATGATTATTGTTGCGGTTATCGGATTAATTGTTTTGGTAAAAATTGTGTTTTGGATAGTTGAAAAAAGGAAACTTAAAAAATAATCTACATCCTTATAATTTGTAGGATTCGTGAAGATTAGTAATTCGTAACAACGCGGGTGTCGTATAATGGTAATACCTCAGCTTTCCAAGCTGATGCCAGGGGTTCGATTCCCCTCACCCGCTCCAATCGAAAATTCCAATATTCAAAAAGGTAAATCCGCCAGGTGGCGGATTTTTTGAAACTTAAAATTAGTAAAATCTCAAGTTTTTTGTTAAGATTTTGAAGAATTTATATGAAACTTCTAAACGAATTAAATGAAATCTGGTGGGGGATGAAAAATGCTTTGTCTTTCTTAGCTAAAAAAGAAAAAACCAATCTTTTGGTTTCCACGATTTTAATGCTTTTGGCCGGCGTTTTAGTTAACTTGCCAGCAGTCATCCTGGGCAAATTTGTTGATCAAATTATTGATTTAAAAAATCCGACTTTCGCCTTAGCTCTTCCCTTTCTCGGAATAATCATCGTTATTGTACTTTTAAAAGAAACCCTGACTATCATTAGAAAATATTTGGTCGAAAACATTGCCACGCAAACCGAAAAAAAATTAACCGTACAAGTCGTCAGTCATTTGTTAAAAACAGATTTAAATGAATTCATTGGTAAATATCAAATTGGCGCTTTGCACGGCCGAATCTTTCGTTCGATTCAGGGTTTAGTTAAATTGATCAAATTAGGTTTCTTGGATTTTTTTCCAACTTTTTTCGCGGCTTTAGCGGCCTTGGCTATCGCCTTTTATCAAAAACCCGCTCTGGCTTCATTTATGATCCTGGTGATTCCGGCCGGACTATTTATTGTCATCAAACAAGTCGCCTCGCAAAAAGGCATTAGAATTTCCCTGCTCAGAGGCAAAGAAAAAATTGATGGCCGAGTGGTAGAAATGATGAGCGGGCTAGAAACCATCCGGGTTGCTAACACGGCTGATTTAGAAGTCAAAAAAATCGAAACTGTGGCTGAAGATTTAAGAAAGATTGAAATTCGACATCACGTTTACATGATGTTTTATGATGCGGCTAAATATTTAAATGAAACATTTTTCTATATTTTGGTTATCAGTATTTCTATTTATTTTGCTATCAATGGAATAATTACCAAAGGCGACATTCTAACCTATTCCGTCCTCTTCATGAGCATTGTCACCCCGCTCGCCACCATTCACCGCATCCTCGACGAAGCCCATGAAAGTGCCATCAAAGTGCAGGACTTAAATGAGTTGATAAACCAACCTTTAGACAAATCTTTTAAAACCAAAACCGCCAATAATATGCTCGAATCAAATCTGGCTTTGGAAATAAAAAATTTGTCATTTACTTATTCTGGAAAAACTGAGCCGGTTCTTAAAAATATAAACCTCACAATTAAACCCGGTGAAAAAATTGGCCTGGCTGGCGCCTCGGGTTGTGGTAAATCGACATTAATAAAAATCATCTTAAAATTAGTTCATAATTATTCTGGTTCAATAAATTTCCTTGGTCAAAATCTTGATACCCTTTCTCGGGAAACCCTAGCCAAAAAAATTGCCTATGTGCCACAGAAAACTTATGTTTTTTCCGGAACCATCAGAGAAAATGTTATTTACGGGAATCAAAAAAATATTGGGGACAAAGAAATTATTGAAGCTTTAAAAAAAGCTAATATTTACGAGGAAGTTATAAATAATCTTGGTGGTTTGGCAGGAATAATTGCCGAAAACGGCAATAATTTAAGCGGCGGTCAAAAACAAAGATTAGCTTTAGCCCGACTTATTTTATTGTCGCCCGAGGTTCTAATTTTTGATGAAGCCACCTCGGCCTTAGATAACACCAATGAAATGATTATTCAAAAAAATATTGAAAACCTTTTTTCTGACAAAACAATAATTACTGTAGCCCATCGTTTAACCACGCTAAAAAACTCTGACCGGATTCTAGTTTTTGCGGCCGGAGAAATTGTTCAAGAAGGTAGTTTTGAACAACTCGCCGAGACCGATGGTTTATTTAAAGATTTTTTGGCACACGCAAAGAAATAAAAATTATGTCCAATATTTTTATTATCCACGGCACTGGCAGTAATCCGGAAAACAACTGGTTTCCCTGGTTAAAAACTGAATTGGAAAAATCAGGCCATCAAGTTTTGATTCCCAAATTTCCAACACCAAAGAACCAATCGCTTCAAACTTGGTTGGAAACTTTTGAAAATTACCAACAATACTTAAACGAAGAAACAATCGTCGTTGGCCATAGTTTGGGCGTAGCTTTTCTACTGAGTATTCTTGAAAACCTCAAACAACCAATCAAAGCCGCTTTTTTCGTTTCTGGTTTTATCGGCCCATTGAACAATCCTGAATTCGACACCCTGAACCAAACTTTTGTGACAAAAACTTTTGCTTGGGAAAAAATTAAAAAATCTTGTCCGAAATTTTTTATTATAAATTCTGACAACGACCCTTACATCTGTTTAGAAAAAGGCGCGGAGCTAGCCAAAAATCTTGATTCAGAATTAATCATTTTAAAAAACGCCGGCCATATTAATAAAGAGTCCGGCCACACGAAATTTGAATTTTTATTGAAAAAAATTAAAGAGATTGTCTAAATTTTATGTCTCCTAAAACTCTCATCTTCGACTTCGATGGCACGCTGGCCGACACGCTCGATGCGGTGGTTAAAATTTATAATGACCTAGCGCCAAAATTCCGCTGTCGACCGGTAAACCTCGCCGATAAAGAAAAACTTCGTCACCAAAGACCGCAAAAACTTTTTAAAATCTACGGTATTGCCTGGTTTAAATTGCCATTTCTGCTTTTCAAAATTCAAAAAGAACTCCAGCAACAAATCGATAATATCAAACCAATAAAAAATATTGTCGAAACCCTGAAAACTCTTAAAACCGCTGGTTTTAATTTGGGTATTCTTACCTCAAATTCCAAAGAAAACGCCGCGGCTTTTTTAAATAAAAATGGACTGACTAATCTTTTTGATTTTATCCATTCAGACCGAAACTTTTTTGGCAAAGATCGCGCCATGCAACGTTGTTTAAAAACTCAGAATCTTCCGACTGATTCTGTCGTCTACATCGGCGACGAAACCCGCGACATTGAGGCGGCTAAAAAAGTTGGGTTACGAATTATTGCGGTCGGTTGGGGATTTAATAGTCGAGAAGCGTTGGTTGGGGCTGGATCGGACGGGCTGGTTGATTGGCCGGGAGAATTATTAACCAAAATACAAAAACTTTAAAATTTCCAAAATAAAAAACCGTCCCACCTTTCGCGAAAAGCGGAACGGTTTTTAAAATGATTTACTGAAGTTAATTTTTTTCCAAAACATACACCAAAGCCATTGGCACGGTTGGATTATAGTAACGTTTGTGGGTTGAGCGAAATTGTTCTGAAACAGGATAACAAGAAATTCTTTTTATAATTTTAAATTCCGACATTACTGATTCATATTGCTCGAGGGTTTTATAATAATGATAAAAGGTTCCATGCTCTCCACGACGGCCGTGAGAAAAATCGTATCTTTCATTATTTTTAAGTTCTCGGCCAACTTTTAAACACTCGTAAGCCGGATTCAGTATGGCAAAAACATACGAACCACCTTTTTTTAAAATAGTATGAACATTATCAATGTGCTTTTTGTAATCTGCCACAGAAAGATGCATAAGAAAATTTCTTGAAACACAAAGGTCAATACTTTTTGCGTCAAAAAAATTTTTCCCGATCTTTTCAACCCGCGCCTCAACTGTGGCAATATTTGTGGGTTTTCCAAGATCTTTAATGTACGATTGCAACCGTTTAACAAGTTCATTTTGGCCTTCGATTCCTAAATACAACATTGTATTAAAACGCGCATGATCTAATCCAACAGTATTTTTTAAGGCCGCAATCGAATCAGAATATCCATAAAGAAGCTGAATGCCCATAAGGTTTGTGCCGCAACCAAAATCAACAACCAGCGCTCTGGGTGTTTGAGCCAAAAGACTAATTATTTCCGGATAAAAATAAGGATTAATAACATAATCCAAACCAACGTTGCCTTCTTGTTCAAGCTTTTCCCAAAGAACGTCCCAGTATTTTTTTCCAAACTCTTTGGTCATAAACTACTTTTTTTGTTTGGGTAAAGACGTCCAAAGCATATCAAACATGTCTCTAAAAACATCGATCAGGGTTTCGCTTTCAATAACTAATCCCAGAACAGACATGTGCGGATTCATGACCAAAATTTTATCATCAAGAACATCAATACTACTGCGGAAAGTATACGAATTAGGAACAGTTTTTACCGAACGATACTTTAAACCTCGTGGTTCAAAACGAAGACCATCTGCTTTCATGATTACTCGAGTAGAAACTTTTCGTTTATCAAGTTTTAAACGAAAGTCTTGTAAAAATTCGCGATCAACTGGCAACCAATCATCGATACTCGCCAGGGCTCGCCATTCAGTATATTTATCCAAACCAGAAAGATAAAAATTTTTAAGTTGATCTGGAGTATTTAAAAAAGCCACACCCTTGGCTTGGGTCTCGGCTTTTTTAATAAGCTTTTTGATTATTTTGTCCATAGTTTTTTCAATACTATGGTACACGAAACATTGATTTTTTGCATCTATTTTTTCTCCTAAACCTTTTTCGGCATCGCCAAACAAAACCCTGTACTAACAGCAATAATAAATAACGATGCGCCGACAATCCAAATTGGTTGATCGATAATATTGCCGTAAACAAACAATGGAATACCAACAACAAAAGCCAATAGCACGCCCCAAAACACTCCGCGGGCGTCGAGGCGCGGCCAATACAAACTTAGAACCGTCGGTACCACCACACAAGCGGCAACAGTGTTAAAAATCCACCACAAATGTTTGAGGCCAAAACCCGGAATGTAAGTTACGGCTAAAGCGACCAGAAAACCCAAAACTGTTATGCCCAACATGGCTTTTCGAGAATTTCGAACGCCCTTATTATCAAGTCGCTTTCCGATAACCGTCTCTTCTTGAGACAGAACTTGATCTTCGTCGATTTTTCGCAAAATTTCTTTTTCTTGATCAGAATATTTAACCACGTCGGTCACATAAAGTGCGCTGGCCGCGACGACACCGGAATCCAAAGTTGAATATAAGGCGCTCAAAAGCATCACGACAAACAAAGCGACAGCGCTCAGCGGCAACAACCGACTAACTGTAGCCACACCAATCATCGAAACATCAATTCCGACCGGCAAAACGATGCCTAAACTTCCATTAGCCGCTAAAAAACCTAAGGCTGAAAGAGCTACTGGCACAATCCCGAACATGATAGCCCCAAAAATGAACGAAGGAACCAAATTGTTTTTCTTAATCGCAAAAGCTCGCTGCCAATATTGCTGATCAGAAATCGCGCCAGAGATCAAACCAATCGCCGTAACAATACCAAAAGAAAAAGCCACTGATGGATCAAAAATATTTTTAAATTGTCCGGTCACGCCGCCAAAACCAACCATCACAGCCGACCAACCGCCGGCAACATGAATCGCCCATGGTACAACGACAACTACACCAACAATAATTAAAATAAATTGAATAAAATCTGTAACAAAAGATGATTCCAAACCAGAAATAAAAGCGTAAATTAAAACCGTGGTGGCCATAATTGCCATAACATTAATCAGCGGAATCCCAGTCAAAAATGAAACCAAACTGCCGCCAGCAAATAATTGTACGGCCGCGGCCATCAGCTGATAAAAAAAGTATGGGAACAAATACATTTTGTGAACCTTTTCGCTCTGCAAACGAAATTTTATCCATTGCGGCAAGGTGTAACCATAAGGAAGTTTCTCGCGAATTTTTGGCGCTAGCCAAATAAAAATAAGCAGAGCTATTATATTGGGAAAAGTAAACCAAAAAATACCAGCCAAGCCTTTTTGATAAGCCATTTGAACAGAAACAAAAAGCGCTGGCGCCCAAATCCATGAGGCCGCAATACTAGCCGCACCCAACCACCACTTAACATTTCTTTCGGCCACCAAAAAACCTTGGATGGAACGGTATTTTTTCCAACGAGCGAAAAAATAAGTTATAAGAATCATCAAGACTCCATAAACAATCAGCAATAAGTAACCTTGGATTGGTGAAAGATTTAATAATGTAGTCATATTTTTTATTTGTGGTTGCTGGGGCTTTGCCCCAAGGCCCTAGTTACTTTTCTTTTCCGGCCAAAAGAAAACTAACGAAAAGAAAAAGCCTTTGTAGAGAGCCCTTTTGTCTGTCGCTACGGGTTGCGTTTCTCCTCTAGGTTTTTTTGTTTCAAATCGCCTCGAGGCGAATTGGCTACCTTTTCGTGTTTCATCACGTTCTAGCTCGAGCGCAAGCCAAAAGGGTCAAGCGGGGTTGGATCGGATCGGAAGCGGATCGGGGTGGGACGAGGCCTGTACATCGCTGAAGCGACGTAGGCGGAACGTTATGCTTCTCCAGCCTTTCAAGCCTTTCCAGCCTCTCCGGCCTCAGCCACAACCAATTGACAATCATTTACCATGCAGTGTATTCTAATCTCAGTGAGTGGCAAATACCACCACTATAACTACCTATGTATCGAGAAATTCTTGAGGAAATTGGGCTTTCGCCCATTGAGGCTAAAATTTATGAAGCGCTTTTGGTTTTAGATATGGCTTCGGTTCCAGAAATTGCCGCCCAAACTAGCGTTCATAAACGCAATATTTACGACACGATTCCTCGCCTGCTTAAAAAGGGCTTGATCTATCAAATTGCCGATATCAAAGAAAATAAATACGCGGCGGTTGAGCCAAAAAAACTTAATGATCTAATTTGGGAAAAAGATGCCAAGCTAAAAAACATTTTGCCGGCTTTGCAAAAACAATTTAAAAAAACCACTAACCAAGAAGCGGTTTATATTTACAAAGGCGTTGAGGGTTTTAAAAACTATTTACGAGACATTCTGAAAACTGGCGAAGATGTCTATTTTATCGGCGCCAAAGGTGGCTGGTTTGATAAAGATCTCCAGGTCTTTATCCAACGTTTTTTAAAAGAAGCCAAAAAGAAGAAAATCAAATATCACCACATCTTTGACGCGGAAATTAAAAAAATCGCGCCCGAGATTTTAAAATCAGTTGGCAAACCCTATAAATTTTTGCCCCCACAATATTCGACAACCGGCGCCATCGATATCTTCGGCGATAAAATCGTTACCTTTTCTGGCTTAACCTTAAAAGACATTACCGACGACGTCACTCTGGTCGTCATCACCAACCGCGAGCTGGCTGATTGTTATCGAACTTGGTTTAAATTTATTTGGGATCATTGTTCGGAGGTAAAAATGTAAAAATCGTAAAAGTGTAAAAACGTAAACCCGGCGACGGCCGGGTAAAATTGACATTTAAAAATCGCCCGAGTTTTTTCACGGACGATTTTTTATTTTACTAATTATTTTCCTCAATATATTTCAGATAACACTCATGACAAAAAACTTTTTTGGCGCGAAAAATTCGATTGATTCCCACCATAATTTCTTTTTGGCAACTACAACATCGATTGTTTTCGAAAAAACCAGTGTTAGAAACATAAAGAAGGTCGCGCATTCGAGCCGTGAAATGTTGGCGTGGTGGGGCAATTTTGTGGCGACGATAAAAATGAATCTCCGCGCAGCAAGCTGACGCGGTATCTAGTGGATTAGACTGTTTAAAAGGGTGGCATACTCGCGGTCAAAAAATCTAAGGAATTGCTCTCAAAAACTATCTAAACTAACAGAAACAGATTTAATAAAAGT
>JAZDEQ010000045.1:0-2053 GCA_043808565.1 Candidatus Uhrbacteria bacterium
AGGCCTTTTTTACTTTCCCCATTTAATCGTCATTTAGCCTCTAAAATAGGGATTAAAACAAACAAAAAGGCTATTTTTTATTTTTTCTTCCCACTTTGAAAGAAAAAATTTTCAAAAAAAGAGTTTTGCAGCGGTCTCGTAACGGTGATTGACAAAAAGCTAAAAAAGTGAGATTAAAATTAGAAAAACCAAAATTCCCCCGTTAAGACAGTTTTTTGTCTTTGGGGGATTTTTTTAAAAAAATAAACAAGCAAAATATGGAGGAAGTTATTCCTTACGAGCAAATCGAGGGTCGAATTTATTTAATTAGGGGTAAAAAAGTTATGTTTGATTGTGATCTGGCGAGACTTTACGGGGTTGAAACAAAAGTTTTGAATCAGGCGGTCAAGCGGAATATTGAACGATTTCCCGATGATTTTATGTTTATTTTGAGCGAAGTTGAGGCAAAAAACTTGAGGTCACAATTTGTGACCTCAAGTTTAGAGAATTATGGAGGAGTTCGTTATTTGCCAACCGCTTTTACCGAACAAGGTGTAGCCATGCTTTCTGGTGTTTTAAAAAGCCCGCGAGCCATAGCGGTTAATATTCAGATTTTTAGAACCTTTACCAAACTCCGCGAAATGATTCAAGAAAACGATTATTTACGGCGAAAACTTGAGGTTTTAGAAAAAGATTATGATGAAAAGTTTGCAATTGTTTTTGATGCCATCCGGAGACTGTTGAATACAGAAGACGAGCCGATTAGTGAGATTGGATTTAAAAATTAAACAGGACGTCACAATTTGTGACTTCCAATTACTTTATGGAGGAAATAAATACAAGTGTTGTTCCTTGTGAACAAATCGAGGGGAAAATTTATCTTATTAGAGGTAAAAAAGTGATGCTAGACAGAGATCTAGCTAAGTTCTATGGCGTTAAAACGATGGTTTTAAACCAAGCCGTCAGACGTAATATTAAAGGATTCCCGGCAGATTTTATGTTTGTTTTAAGCAAAGTTGAGGTAAAAAACTTGAGATCACAAATTGTGATATCAAGTTTGAATAGCTACGGAGGAGTCAGGTATTTACCAACAGTCTTTACCGAACAAGGCATTGTCATGCTTTCCAGTGTTTTAAGAAGCGATCGAGCAATCATGGTAAATATCCAAATAATTCGCACCTTCACCAAACTCCGCGAAATGATCCAAGAAAATGATTATTTACGTCGCAAATTAGAAGTTTTAGAAAAAGACTACGATGAAAAGTTTAAAATTGTTTTTGAGGCGATTAGACGATTGTTGGATTCAGATGATCAGTTGGGAACAGAAATTGGTTTTAGAATTTGATTAAAAAAACGAATAGCCGCTCCGAAGAGCGACTATGAAGGCCGGCAACCAGTTATTCGGTTGGCGGCGTTGGCCGGTGTTGAAGGACGATTTCTGTCACCCTGTCCCAGGTGGTATGACCCAGAAGTTGGGCGACCATACCATCGCTTACTCCGCTGTTCTTTGACACGTGGTCTTCACAAATGGTCAACGGAATTTTTACCGGATCAGTTTCGCCAACCTTGATGATAAGGACGGCGTCTATACCGTTCGAATCATATTCAATCTTGGCTTCATCGCCATAGCCATTGTGCCTGGCTGGGCACGAGTGCCTAATATCTACGACGACAGACATTGTTCCTCCGAAAGAACATTTGGGGTGGATGAAGAGAATAGCATAATAGGTAAATTAGTAAAGAAAAAAATGGCCAAAATTGATCAATTTTTTATTTTCGGCTTGACATTGGGGGGGGTGAAAGTGGTAAGAATGGATTGCTCGTGCCCAATTCTTACAAAGGAGGTGATCTGTGCGGACAATTCGTGTTCGAGAGTTTCAAAAGCTCCCTTCCGTTCTAAAGCGGGCCGCTTTCAACAGCCCGGTCCATCGAGAATAGACCTGTTGTCATTTAGCCAACCAAGCTATAATAAAGACCTATGAACATTGGGAGGATTATAAAAGATGATCGTCAATTAAAAGCGCTCATTGGTATGGGCAAGGCTGAATTTCTTGCCCTTCTCGACGATTTTTCT
>JAZDEQ010000046.1:0-12100 GCA_043808565.1 Candidatus Uhrbacteria bacterium
GCTTACGGAATCGGAGTTTAAAAACCGTCGTGGAAAAACTCCGCTCGAATTATCACAGGTTCAATTACCAAAGATCTATAACTGGGTGACATTTCTTCGGAAAAAATTTCCGAAAACCAACTGAATCGTCTACCAGTGCCTTAATTTTAACTAAAACTTTTTCTAACTCGTTTAAAATTTCTTCATTTTTAAATCTGATAATTTTAAAGCCAAGATTTTCAAGGTGATTAGTTCTTTTTTGGTCTTCGATTTTTATTTCTTCAACATCGTGAATTCCTCCATCAATTTCAATAATCAATTTTTTACTCCGACAACAAAAAACTGCTACATAGTTTTCAATCCCGTATTGTCTAACAAACTTTACTTTTAAATCTTTCCCCCGCAGATATTGCCAAAGTATTGCCTCGGCCACTGTTTGATTTTTTCTTAAAAGTTGTCTAACGGCTCTTTGTTCTGGACGATTCACCAAACATTTATTCCTCATAAAACTTGGTTCTCCCTCCTTCGTCGCCACGACGGGGGAGGGGTTAGGGGTGGGGGATTAAACCACTTCCTCAATCCCACCCACCATGTAAAAAGCTTGTTCTGGTTTATTGTCGTGCTTACCTTCTAAAATTTCTTTGAAAGCGCGAACTGTATCAGCAAGTTTTACATATTTACCAAGTCGGCCAGTAAAAGTTTCGGCGACCGAACAAGGTTGAGATAAAAACTTTTGAATTTTCCGAGCTCGGTTGACGGTGAGTTTATCTTCTTCGGACAATTCTTCCATACCAAGAATGGCAATAATGTCTTGTAAGTCTCGATAGCGCTGTAAAACTTTTTGAACGTTACGGGCCACTTGGTAGTGATCTTCGCCAACAATCACAGGATCAAGAACTGTGGAAGACGAATCGAGTGGATCGACAGCTGGATAAAGAGCCAGGGCGGCCAATTCGCGAGTCAAAACTACAGTCGAATCAAGGTGACCAAAGGTGGTGGCTGGGGCTGGGTCAGTTAAGTCATCGGCTGGCACGTAAACGGCTTGAATGGAGGTAATAGAGCCCTTTTTGGTTGAAGTAATACGTTCCTGAAGTGCGCCCATTTCAGTAGCCAAGTTTGGTTGGTAGCCCACAGCTGAAGGAATGCGACCAAGAAGTGAAGAAACTTCGGAGCCGGCTTGAGTAAAACGGAAAATGTTGTCGACGAAAAGCAAAACATCACGACCTTCATCGTCGCGAAAATATTCGGCCAAAGTTAAACCAGAAAGTGCCACTCGAGCGCGAGCACCTGGAGGTTCATTCATTTGACCAAAGACCATGGCGGTTTTATCAATAACTCCCGAGGCTTTCATTTCATGATAAAGATCATTGCCTTCACGAGTTCGCTCGCCAACGCCGGCGAAAACTGAATAGCCGCCGTGTTCTTTAGCAATGTTGTGAATGAGTTCTTGAATAACCACTGTCTTACCAACCCCAGCCCCACCAAACAAACCAATTTTTCCGCCCTTCAAAAACGGACAAATCAAATCAATCACTTTAATGCCAGTTTCAAAAATTTCGTACTTGGTTGACTGTTCAGTAAATTCCGGAGCCGCCCGATGAATTGGACTGCGCTTTTTGGTTTTTGGAGCTGGCATATCATCAATCGGTTCGCCAGTAACATTCAACATGCGACCAAGAGTTTCTGGACCAACCGGCATACTGATCGGGCCATCAAGAACTTCGACCTCCATACCGCGACGCAGGCCATCAGTCGAGGACATAGCGACCGCGCGCACCAAACCAGAACCAAGATGCTGAGCCACTTCGAGGATTAACGATTTATCACCCGGGCGTTTAATTTCCAGGGCCGTATAAATTTTCGGCAATTCACCCTCAAATCGAACGTCAATAACCGGTCCGATAATTTGGGCAATAGTGGATTTTACAATAGTAGGCATAATTTTTACTGGGTTACGAATTACGAAAAGTACCGAATATACGAATTTGGAGAAACCGTAATTTTTAATCAAACCACATTCGTATATTCGTGACTTTTCGTAATTCGTAACAACGCGTTATTCTAAAGCCGCTTTGCCACCACTGATCTCGGCAATCTCCCGAGTAATGGCGGCTTGGCGGAATTGATTATAAGTGAAAGTTAATGAATCAATCATGTCACCAGCCGCATCTGAGGCATTACGCATGGCCAACATTCGCGCCGAGTGTTCGGAGGCAGCTGATTCGAGCACGGCCTGATAAATCATGGTTTCAACCAAACGCGGTAGCAGACGGTTTAAAACAGCTTCGGGACTGGGTTCAAATTTGTATTCTTTTGGGGTTGAAGGGGAATAAGGGGCTGAAGGGGTTGCAGAGGAAACATTTCCAAGTTGGGAAAAATCTTCGGCTGAACCGAGCGGCAATAGTTCCAAAACAACCGGCAGTTGATTGACAGCTGAAATAAAATCTGTATAAACCAAAATCACGTGATCGTATTTTTCTTTTATAAAATCTTCAACGGCCATTTTACCAATCGGCAAAGTTTCTTCGAATTTTGGATTATTAGTGATACCAGAAAAGCTAGCGACCAATTTTAAATTTAAACGTCGGGCCGTATCAGCACCTTTACGACCAACTGCTATCACCTCAATATTTTCTGAACCAAAATCTTTGATTAATGGCAAAACCTTTTTATTAATATTGGCATTAAAGCCGCCAGCCAAACCACGATCAGAAGTCAAAAGGATTAAAAGACTTCGCTGACTCTTTTTTTCTTTTCTGAGTAAAGGATGCAAAGAAACATCAATAACTTTACCAATCGAAGAAACCGTATCCCAAGCCAAACGAGCAAAAGGCCGCGACATTAAAACCGAAGACACCGCCTTGCGCATTTTGCTGGCGGAAACCAATTCCATGGCTTTAGTGATCTTGCTAGTGTTTTTAACGGACTTAATCCGACGTCGGATGGCCCGGGTGCTTAATGCCATATTTTTTCACTTCGTCATTGCGAGGAGTGAAACCGCTGAACGACGAAGCAATCTAATCATTAAATTGCTTCGCGAGGCGCTCGCAATGACGGATTAACTTTTAAAAACTTCCTTAAACTCCGCAATCGCTTGTTTTAAACTTTCGCTGGTAGTTTCTGATAAATCTCTTTCGGTTTTAATTGTTTCGAGCAAACCATTTTTTTCTGCTCGCATGAAAGTATGAAAACCAGCTTCCCAGGCCTGAACTTGTTCAACTGGAACTTCATCAATTAAACCATTGGTAACCGCGAAAAGAATCGTCACTTGATTTTCAAAAGGCATAGGTTGATACTGTGACTGTTTGGTAACCTCAACTGCTCGACGGCCACGTTCGATTTGCTTTTTTGTGCCTTCGTCAAGATCAGTGGCAAATTGTGCAAAAGCTTCGAGCTCGCGGAATTGAGCCAAGTCTAAACGTAATTTGCCGGCCACTTTTTTCATGGCTTTAGTTTGGGCGGCTGAACCAACCCGAGAAACTGAAATACCAATGTTTAAAGCTGGCCGAATACCGCGATAAAACATATCGGTTTCCAAAAAAATCTGGCCATCGGTAATCGAGATAACGTTGGTCGGAATATAAGCTGAAACATCGCCAGCCTGTGTCTCAATAATTGGCAAAGCGGTTAAAGAGCCACCCCCATATTTTTCATCTAAACGAGCCGCGCGCTCGAGCAAACGAGAATGCAAATAGAAAACATCGCCTGGATAAGCTTCGCGGCCTGGCGGGCGACGCAAAAGCAAAGAAATTTCCCGATAAGCCCAAGCGTGTTTTGATAAGTCATCGTAAATAACCAAAACATCTTCGCCTTTGGCCATAAAATATTCACCAATCGCACAACCAGAATATGGAGCAATAAATGACATTGGGGCTGGATCAGAAGCACCAGCAATAACGATCGTGGTATATTCCATGGCTCCAGCTTCTTCAAGCCGAGCAACAATTTTGGCAATTTTCGACTCTTTTTGACCGATAGCCACGTAAATACATTTTACGTTTTCACCTTTTTGGTTAAGAATTGTATCAACCGCCAAAGCAGTTTTACCCACTTGACGATCACCAATAATCAGCTCGCGCTGACCACGACCAATCGGAATCATGGCATCAATACATTTAATACCAGTATGCAGTGGCACCGTAACCGATTTACGAGTCATGACACCGGGAGCAATTTTTTCAATTGGCTGATAAACTTCGGCTTTGATTTTTCCCTTACCATCGAGTGGATTACCCAGCGGATCAATAACTCGACCAACTACTTCATCGGAAACTGGAATGGAAAGAATACGACCAGTGGACTTAACCGTATCGCCTTCTTTAATTTCCGAAGCATCACCAAGAATAACCGCACCAACAGTTTCTTCTTCTAGGTTTAAAGCCACACCGTAAACATCACCAGGAAACAAAAGCATTTCTGAAGCCTGACATTCAGAAAGACCACTCATGCGAGCCACACCATCACCAACCGAAATAACGGTTCCGACTTTTTCTTCTTTAGCCTCAGTTTTGAAGGCTTCAACTTGTTTTTTCAAAGCTGAAATAATGTCATTTTTTGAAGGCATACGTGGTATCCTTCGTCATTGCGAGGAACGAAGCCGCTGAGTGACGAAGCAATCTAATCATTAGATTGCTTCCACCTTCGCTGGGCTTCGGTGGACTGGTCGCGAGGCGCTCGCAATGACGGAGTGTTTAAATTATTTAATCAAAACTTGTTTCAAATTATTTAAAGCGCCGAGAACTGATCCATCGATAATTCTATCATCAACTCGAATGATGGCGCCGCCGATTAATTCCGAATCTACCTTTTCAGTAATTTCCGCACCTTGAGCAATTTTTTCTAAAGCCTTCCGTGATTTTTCTGATAAAGGATGAGCTGAATTAATAACCACATTAGCTACGCCATATTTTTTTCGCCAAACCAAATCAATACTTCGAACAATTTCCCGCCAATAAGCTAATAAACGATTTTCCGCCAGATAAGTCACAAACTGGGTCATGGTTTTTTCCACTTCCTTTTCAGTTTGACCCTCAGTGGCTTCAACTAAAGCTTGGGCAAATTTTTTAGCATTGATTTTTTTCATAGGAATAAAAGTCGTGAAGTCGTGGAGTTATGAAGTCGTGGAGTTATGGAAAAATTTTTAAAAAATAATTCCAATACTCCAAGACTCTGCGACTCCATCACTACAACAACTTCCCCACTGCCTCTTCAGCAATTTTTTTTGATTCTTTTTCTGAGACGCCTTCTTTCAAAACTTGTCGCGCGGTTTCAATGGCTAATTCGGCAATTTCTTTTTTCATATCTCGCAACATAGTTTCTTTATCTTTTACCAACTTTTCGCGACCAGATTTAACAACCTTTTCGACTTCGGTTTTGGCTTGAACTAAAATATCATTTTTCCGCGCCTCGGCAGTATTTTGAGCTTCTTCGACACGATGACTAGCCTCGATTTTAGCAGCGGAAATTATTTCTTTTCTTTCGCTTTCTAATTTAGAAACTCGTTCTTCAATTTCCTTGGCTTGTTGAACGCTCTTTTCAATTGTTTGCGCTCGTTTGTCTAACATTTTAACAATCGGCCCATAAATCCATTTCCAAAAAATAAATAGAACAATTAGAAAATGGACTAATTGAGCGATGAAAACTTGTAAATTGATGCCCAGGGCAGCAATCCCGCCAGTTTCTTCAACGACTTGAGCTGCTTCTTGGACGGCTTGAACTTCGGATGACATAAAAGTAAAAACGTAAAAATCGTAAAAACGTAAATTGTTGATCGAATTAAATAATCAACAGATTCCGAGCAATCATTATTAGTAATTGATTGCTCGTGATTTGATGACTACAAAACAAATTGAATAATTAAAGCCACGACCAAAGCGTAAATAGCGATGGCTTCAGCAAAAGCCATGCCAAGGAGCATTGGCACCAAAAGTTTACCGCTAGCTTCCGGATTGCGACCAATGCCTTCCATGGCTTTGGAACCAATAAGACCGATAGCCAAAGCCGGACCAATACCACCAACGGCAATGGCTAGAGCTGAGGCCAGAAGTTTGAGCATTTCTGCGTCCATATATTTTTTAGTTAATTTTTTATTAATTATTATTTTCTATAATTCGCCATTGCGAGGAACGAGGCCGCCGAGCGACGCGGCAGTCTAATCATTAGATTGCTTCGTCGTTCAGTGGCTTCACTCCTCGCAATGACGGAGTAGCTAACCATGTTCCTCGGCACCATGGGCATCGGTCATTGACTTCATAAACACCAAAGTTAACATAGCAAAAACCGTGGCCTGAATAATACCCACCAACAATTCCAGAAAAATAAAAGGTAAAGGCAAAACAAAAGAAACCAAACTATAAATAACTGTCAATAAAACTTCGCCGGCAAAAATATTACCAAATAATCGAAGTGAGAGCGATAACATTTTGGCAAATTCGCTAATAATCTCCAAAAGACCAACGCAGAATTCTACCAAGGCAACGATTACGGCCATTGGCCCGTGTTTAATAGCTTTAATCACACCACGAAGGTTAATGAATTTACTGATGTAAGCCACAAAACCCAGACTGATTAAACCAAAAACATGAGCCGCGGCCACAGAAAAAATGGCAATCGCTAAAGTAAAATTCAAGTCACTGGTTGGTGGTCGGAACAAAGGAATTAACACGCTTTCACTGCCTTCGATTTTCCAAATACCAATTGAACCAACGCCGGGAAACAAGCCCAACCAGTTAGAAACTAAAACAAAAAGAAACAATGAAGCACAGATAGGGAAAAATTTTCTGGTTCGTTCGCGATCACCAACAACCTCCTCAGCTTTTTGTAATAAACCTTCGATAATTGCTTCAACAAAATTTAAAAAACCACGTGGCGTGAGCGAAGTTCGATTTCTAACCACCAAACCAACAATTAAAAAAATGACAATACCGATCCAGGCATTAATCATGGAATTGGTGATGGGAAAACCCGCGAGATGAAAAATTGGTTCAGCGGCAACGGAAATCATATTTTTGAAGGGGCTGGAGAGATTTAAGGGGATGAAGGGGTTGCAGGGAATTTTAAACTTTAAAAAATCTCTGCAGCCCTTTAAACCCCTTTCACCCCTTAATCCCCTTATTCAACTCCTCAAACTGCTTAGCGTAAATTTGAGCTTTCTTTTTTATAACTAAATAGGTGGAAGAAAAAGCACCAACCAGACCAAGAATCATGAGCCACGGTGTCGTACCTAAATAACGATCCAACCAAATACCGCCAAAAGTTGCCAAGACTACTGGCACAGCAATAACTACACCAAAATCACCCATAACTCGCATAGCAAAACGATAATAAGCCGCGTCGCCCCCCTTCGCCGAGCTTCGGGGGACTTCGGAAGTCTTTTTGGTAACTGGTTTAGCGTTTTCGTCCATAAAAAAAGCGCCTTTAGTATAGCCTAAGAGCGCTTTTTTGACAACGGTAAATCGATTTTAGTGGGGATATGTTTTTTAAAGGATTTAAAGGACAGAAGAGACTTAAGGGATCTAAGGGATTGAAGTAGTTAGTGCCTCATAATTTCAATCTCCGTAGCAATCTCCCCGGCCTTAATCTCCGCTTCCCCGCCGATGGGAAAAGTCATCATGGGTAAAGTGTGACCAAAATCAACATTGGCAATAACCGGAAGATTATTTAATTCTTTTTTATTTTTAATAATGGTTTGTAAAATTTTATGAGTAATGCGCGAAGCTGGCTGAAAACGACCAATCACCAGACCGCGAATTTTATCAGCGTCTGGCAAGTGCAACAGTGACTGAAGGTTTCGATCAAACTCGACCGCTGAAAATTCTTTAGCCATATCGTCATCTTCAATAAATAAAATTGTATCTTTAATCGATGGCATAAATTCTGTGCCTTGTAATAAGTTTAAGGTACACAAATTTCCACCAATAATTTTCCCTTTGGCCTCCCCGGAATTAATAACCCAAGGCCCCAAATTTTTTCGCACACTTATCCAATCGAATTTTTTATCATCATTTGACCATTTGACCGACGGCTCGACTAAAAATGATCGCTCGTGAAAAAGACATTTTTTAAAAAATTCTTTGGTGTAGTCAGCACATTTTTTAATATAAAAAGTTGTAAAAAACGGTCCGTAATAAGTTACTAAACCAGTTTTGGTATAAATAGCATTGGCCACGGCCGTAAAATCCGAATAACCGCAGATAATTTTGGGATGCTTTTTAATTAATTCGTAATCAATTCCTTTCAAAATTTGATTAGAACTAAAACCGCCAACCGTGGCAATAATCATTTTTATCTCATCATCCTTAAACGCTTCGTGCAAGTCAGCCAATTTTGACTCAATCGAAGCCGCGGAAAAATGTGAACGCTCATTAACATGTTTAGCTAACTCAACTCGCAAACCCAAACTCTCCCAATGCTTAATAATTTTTTTTAAAGAAGTTTTTGATAATTTCAAACTCGCCAGTGCTCGCGAAGGGGCAATAACTTTTATTTTATCGCCTTTTTGAAGTTTGGGTGGAAAAGCAGGTGGGGACATATTTTGAGGGGCTTAAGGGTCTTAAGGGATTTAAGGGAGTGAAGGGGGTTAATAAATTTTGTTTTTAAGCTTCTAAAATTTTACACCCACAAAGAAAACTTCTTGGTTAATTCATCGAGCTCTTCTTTTTCTCCCAACACACAAAGACCGTAATATTCTAATTCCGCTTCAGGCGTGGTTTTTGATTTTTCAACCTGTTCTTCCCAGCCACCAATTGTCATAGCGCTAGTAAACGAAGCAAACGGGAGACCTTTTTCAATCAAAACCTTTCTTAAAGTTCTAATTTGGTTTGAATTGTCGGCGCGAAGAATTATGTAGGGATATTTTGAAGCCAAATGTTTACCACTATCTTTATCGGCATAATTGATAACACCCATATCTTTATCTGGATAAGAATTAACCAAACCAACAGTCATGTGAGCCAAAGCATTCATCACCTTACCTGTTTCAATTTTTTTATTAAGAACAGCGACAAATTTAGTTGAAGACATAAAAATTATTCCAAAATTATTTCCAACAACGTCCTCACTCCAAACCCGGTTCCGCCCAACTTGGTATAAGCGTTCAATGGTTTTTCGGCAAAAGCTGGGCCGGCAATATCAATATGAGCCCACGGGGTTTCACCAACAAATTCTTGAAGGAATAATCCGGCGGTTAAAGTGCTGCCATATTTGCCGCCAATATTTTTTACATCAGCGACTTCGGATTTGATTAAGGGCCGATAATTCTTTTCTAATGGTAACTCCCACATTTTTTCACCAGCTTCTTTGGCCGCGAGTAAAACTTTTTGGGCCAATTCAGATTTATTTGACATGACCCCAGCCACCTCCTCGCCAAGTGCTACCATACAAGCGCCAGTTAAAGTTGCCAGATCGATCATAAAAGTTGGTTTAAGTTTACTGGCATAAAAAAGTGTATCAGCCAAAGTCACTCGACCTTCAGCGTCAGTATTTAAAATCTCAATGGTTTTTTTACTCATGGAATGGACAATATCGCCGGGCACTAAAGCTTTGCCCGAAGGCATGTTTTCACAAGCCGCAAAAATACCGTGAATTTCCATTTTAGGTTTTAATTCGATCAAAGCCGAAAAAGCGCCGATAACTGCGGCCGCACCTGACATGTCGCATTTCATAGTCACCATAGAATCTGAGGGTTTAAGCGAGATACCGCCGGAATCAAAAGTTATCGCCTTGCCAACCAAAACGATTTTCTTTTTAGCGCCAGCCGGTTTATAAGTCAAATGAACCATGAATGGTTCGTGATCAGAACCGCGAGCCACAGACAAAATTCCACCGGCTCCTAAACGAGTTAGCGCCGCCCGATCGAAAATTTTTATTTTAATTTTTCCTTTACTGGCTTGAACCACGCTTTTAGTAGCATTCACCAAATCGATTGGTCGCATGTGCGAAGCTGGCTCATTAACCAGTTCCCGGGCTCGAATAGTTGCCATGGCATAAATTCGTCCAAGTGCAATTCCTTTTTCAGCCTCACGAACATGTGAGCTGTCCAAAGAAACGATTTCAAAAATCTCAATTAAATTATCTTTTTTCTTTTCGCTTTTGTATTTAACAAACTCGTAATTAGCCAGAAGCGCACCTTCAGCCATGGCTTTACCACAAATCTTGGCCGATAAACCGCCGTGACCAGCCCCGTGTAAAATCGAGACAATATTTTTAATAGCCAAACCTTTGGCCGTATTAACTGTAACGGCCGTAACTTGACGAACAGTTTCTTCGGAAAAATTTTCTTTTTTACCTAAACCAACTAGTAGAATTTTTTTAGCTGAAAATTTTTCTGGCCGGACTAAAAGTGTTGAACCCAACGAACCAATAAATTTCTCCTCTTTAATAATTTTATCAATCAAACCACCAAGGGCTTGATCAACCGCGGCCGAAGCACCTTTGGTATCTTTCATACCCTCAAAAATATTGATAACCAAAAGATCGGCTTTAGCCACAGCTAGATTGCCTTTTTTGACTTGAAAATTCATATAAAAAATTACAGATTATATAGCTAGCTGAAACACCGGTGGTGCTGTCATCACCAAAAAAATAAATAAACTGATCACTAAAAACCAAAAAGCACTATTACGATGATGCGAAACATCACGACCGCGAAAAACCAGAGCCAGAATACTCCAAAGAGCCAAAAAAACCAAACCAGCCAAGACATATAAAACCCCAATCATTTCCCAGCCTGAAGTAAAAACTACAGAATAGCCCAAACCACAAAAGCGACTAAACAAAAAATTACTAATCCAAAAAACTTGCAAAGCCATAGCCGCGGAAATAACGGCGGCCAAAGCAATTGGTTCGTGGATTTTTTGATGATGAGAAAACCACATATTGTTAAAGGGGCTTAAGGGGGTGAAGGGATTTTAAAATACTGATTCGATAGCTGACAGTGAAAAAAGAATCAATGAGGTAATAACCGAAAAAATAACCATTCTTCGGTATTCCTTGGCGTGAGAATCAGAGATTTTATTTTTATAAACCAACAAAATAATTAAGGCCGTAAAAATTAGGAGTGGAATTGGGGCAAGAATTAACCAACGATGAGTTATAAATAATACTGCCAAACCAGCAAATTTTTCTGGCACAAAATGAATGACTGGCAAATAAAGACTTAAAACAATTTTCCCTAAGGTCGATAGAAATAAAAAAAACAAAAAAAAGACTGGCAAGCGCCAATCTGGTAACTTAGATAATAAAAAAGATAAGATAAGCATGGCACCAAAAGCTAAAAAAATAAAATAATCAGGATTAGCTAATTGGCTCAAAAATAAAAAATCCAAAGTTTGCATACGACTTCAGTATAACATTTTCTCTTTACAAAATCATCTTTATCTGATAGCCTATTTAGGCTATTAAATTCAAAATTATGGGCATGCGTAAAAAAAGCCGCAATATTTGGAAAGCTGATCGCAAGGTTCAAGCCGTAAAAATTCGTCGAGCCAAAGCGATCAGAATTACCAAAGCTAAGGCAACGAAAGCAAAATAAAAGTAAAGCATACTCCGATTTTTCGGGGTATTTTACTAAGCGTTAAATAAAAAACTTTCAGAATAAAGGTAAAAACAAAAAACCGTCGACCGAAATCGACGATTTTTTGTTACTCACTTAAAAGCGAGGTTTGCGCTTGCGATTGCACTCGCGGCAATAAATTTTGCCGTAAGTACCATCTTCTTTGATGGTTGGCTGAAATGGCAATTCGGTAATTGGAGCGCCACAGTCAGCACAGGTGAGGTTTAAAGACACAACGTTGATCATTGGTCTTGGGCCTCGATTGAAGTTGTCCATAGTTTGGTTGACTTCTATTTATTTAGATCGTTCGCCTTGGGGCGATAACATTTGGATTATCTTGGTTGAAGCGAACGACCTTTTGGTTACGCCTAACCTCGGATAAACTTGCTCATAGATTAGCACAAAACGATATTTTTGTCAATCCCCTAAAGGAGACCGCTGCAAAACTCTTTTTTTGAAAATTTTTTCTTTCAAAGTGGGAAGAAAAAATAAAAAATAGCCTTTTTGTTTGTTTTAATCCCTATTTTAGAGGCTAAATGACGATTAAATGGGGAAAGTAAAAAAGGCCTC
>JAZDEQ010000047.1:0-5817 GCA_043808565.1 Candidatus Uhrbacteria bacterium
ATTTCATTATAAACATCAAAACATAAACCAACGATTTTATAACTCAATTCTGGATAAAGAATGTCTTGTCTTTTTAAGACCATAAACGAAAGATTAAAAAACCAAATTCGTATATTCGGCACTTTTCGTAATTCGTAACATTATTAGAATTGTTTTAAAAACCGCACATCGCCACTTTGCATCAAACGAGCGTCATCAATCGCATATTTCAACATGGCCAAACGGGATAAGCCGAAACCAAAAGCAAAACCTTGAAAATCATCTGGATCAACACCGCCTTCACGCAAAACGGTTGGATGAACCATGCCAGCACCTAAAACTTCGAGCCAGCCAGATTTTTTACAAACTCGACAACCAGCTCCCTGACAAAGAAAACAAGTTACTTCACCACGAACGCCTGGCTCGACAAAGGGATAAAATTTTGGCCGCAAACGAGTTTTAGCTTTTAAACCAAATAAATGTTTGGCCACTTCTTCTAAAATTCCTTTCATGTGACCAAAATTAATATCTTTATCAACCATTAAACCTTCGAGTTGATAAAAAGTGTGCTCGTGACGGGCATCGGTCGCTTCGTTGCGAAAACAACGACCGGGCACCACCACCCGAATAGGTGCGCCGTATTTTCTCATGGCCCGCACCTGAACCGGCGAGGTTTGTGTTCTCATTACTTGATCCGGGTGACCTTTAATATAAAAAGTATCTTGCATGTCACGAGCTGGATGAGTTGGCGGAATATTCAAGGCAGTAAAATTATAATAATCACTTTCGAGCTCAGGACCATCGAGCACCATAAAACCCATCGAGTAAAAAAAGTCTTCAAGTTGTTCCTGAATTTGGGTTAATGGATGAAGATGGCCTCGCTCATCAATTGGAAAAATCGGTTCAGTAACATCGAGCCATTCAGCCTCATTAAGTTGCGAAACTTTTTTGGCATTTTCGGCTTGACGCAAACCTTCTTCCATAGCCAACTTAACTTCATTAGCAAATCGACCAACTTCTTTACGCTCTTCATCAGCCAATTCAGCCATTTCTTTCATTAAAATTGCCAAATAACCTTTACGGCCAAGAAATTTATTTTTGATTTCCTCTAAATCAATACCATCATTAATATCAGCTATGGCCGTCTCAAAAGTTTTCTTTAATTCTTCAAATTTAGATTTCATAGTTTTATAATTGCCACGGATAAATTGAGTCATGTCGTAAAATTTTGTGTAATCAATTTAAATAAATTTTGGCTAATTAAACAATAATTTTTCTCTAAAAAACTTTTTTCATAGTTGACTATACTTTTTATCAAACTATTAGTATGGTCTGGAATCCATCAATTATTTTACTTTCACCCAATTAATTAAACCGCGCAAATATAAACCAAACAAAAATATTGCCGTAACGCCATTGGCTATGCTACCGATTTGAAAACTGAAAACCAAAGCCAGAAGCGATGATGACATGCCAAAAATAAAACCTTTTTTATTTTTATCACCTATCAAAAAAATGCCCACAAAAGTCAAAAGGGTTATAAGCCAATCAACACCATAATATTGAAAAATATAAAATTTTATTTGTTCAAGCAAATCCATAATAATCAAACGCCAATCAAATTTTTTACTGCGCCGATAATTTGACCACTAAATCTAGCCAGATCGCGATAAGTGACAAAAGCCACGAGCAACAACATTAAAGCAAACCCCAAATTATGAACTAAAGTTTCAATTTTTTCATCAGTGGCCCGGCCACGAATCTTTTCAATAATTAAAAATAATAATCGCCCACCATCAAGAGCCGGAAAAGGTAAAATATTTACCACAGCTAAGTTAACCGAAAGAATCGCGGCAAATTGTAATAAATAAACCATACCTAAAGCCGCGGCTTCGCCGGTCATTACAGCAATACCAACCGGACCAGCCAAGTCAACTGAAACCGATTGATGGACTACTAAATTCCACAATAAATTTCCAAACGCTTTTAAAACTTCCCAAGTAAAAACAAAGGTCGCTCCTATACCTTTAATCGCCGCCAAATACCATGGGAAAGAAACCAAGGCGGTTTTAACCAAACCAACACCAATAATTTTTTCTCCGCCTGACGATGGAGCCGTCGCTGTAACCGAAACAGTTATGGTATCAACTCCACGACGCAATAAAAATTCCACAGACTGCCCTTCTTGATTTTTAATATAGTCTTTAGCCTCTTCGGCTGTGGTAAAAATCTTACCATCAAGCGACAAAATTTCATCACCAGCCTGAATACCAGCCAACTCAGCCGCACTACTTTGCCCCACGGTCATGACTTGAATTTTTTCGTCGGTCAATTTGGCTGAAGGCGAAAGACTACCATCTATGGCACTTGGCAAACCGACGGCAAAGCCAACCGAAAGCAACGCAGCGGCAAAAAGAAAATTCATGGTCACACCAGCGATTAAAACTAAAAACCGTTGCCAAGCCGGCCGGCTAGAAAAACTTCGTGGGTCATTTTTTAAATCACCGGCTTCACCATGAATTTTTACAAACCCGCCAAGCGGAATCCAATTGATTGAATAAATTGTTTGATCAGGATGTTCGTCTTTACTGCCCCAAACAAATTTCCAGCGAGTTTTTGTTTCAACCTCAACCGTATCACGAATAACATCGGTTTCTTTTTCCACAACAATCCCTTCAATCCCTTCTGTCCCTTCAATCCTTCCGGCCTCCAAAGTCACCTCCTCAACCTCTTCAACCAATCGCCTTTTTTCTTCGCGAACCCGAACCAAACCAAAAGCTCTGGGTGGAAAACCAAAACCAAACTCATCAACTTTCATGCCCAATTTTTTGGCCGTAATAAAATGCCCTAACTCATGGAAAAAAACCAAAAGTGAAAGGACTAAAATAAATAAGATAACAGTTAGAAACATAGGCTCAATTATTGTACGATATAAAGAGCTTTATGAAAAGATACCTAACAAAAATAAAAATTGGGCTAATTATCGGCAAATTTTCTCCTTTGCACAAAGGCCATCAATTTTTGATTGAAACCGCCATAAAAAAAATGGATAAAGTTATTGTTTTGGTTTATCAAGGACCAAAAGATCTAAAAATACCTTTAAAAACCCGAGTTGGCTGGATTCAGGCTCTTTATCCGTCGATCAAAGTCGTCTCTGGACGAAAAGCTCCAGTCGAAAGAGGTACTGATCCGCTTATTACCAAAAAAAATCTTGTCTACGTCAAACAGGTTATTCATATGCCAATTACTCACATCTTCTCTAGCGAAAAATACGGCCAAATTTTAAGCCAAGCTCTTGGAGCAAAAAATGTTCTGGTTGATGAAAAGCGTTCTCGCTTCCCTGTTTCCGGAACAGTGATTAGAAAAAATCCAAAGGCTTATAAAAAATTTCTCGAGCCAACTATTTATCAAAAAATAACAAAATCCGCCAATCGATGATTGGCGGATTTTTTATTTTATTTTTTATTCTTCTCTGACCGTTCCAATTTCAAAATGTTTTTTGAAATTTCCACAATATTTCTAAACCCAACCGCTGACAATTTTGATATATTTCTGGATCAATCATGGCCTTAAACTTTGGGGTTATCTCACCGGAATAGTTAACAATCGCCTCGGCGGTCTTGGCTGCTTCCTGATAATTGTCCCCGCAAAAATAACTTTTAATAATCGCGTCGGTTCCCGACTTTCTGATCTCGACAAATTTATCACTGAAACGAAAATAAGTTCCATCACCAACAAAATTAACATTTTCTAATTTACTAAAATCAACCTCGGGCAAAGCCTCAACTAAAATTTCTTTGACTGTCGGCAAGTCAATCTTTCCCAATCTCAATGATAAAGCCAGACTTAGAAAAAAACTGTCAACTTTATCGCGAATTGCTTCACCGGCAACCTTGTCTTGTTTCAACTCTTCCGGATTGGCGTTGCTGTCATTATATAATTTTTTCTCAACCCGCAAATCATAAAACCATTTAATATCGAATTCCTCGAGTGTTTCTTTAAAATACTCGGATAAAAACTTTTTATCTTTATATAAATAGGCGGCCATAATGGTAGCGATCACCGAAGCTTCGGCCGCGCTCTTTTCTCGCATCGACAACGCGGTTCGGCCCGCCGCGCTTCTAATTAATTTCTCCGGCCCAATAATCATTCCTCCGCTCTCTTCGCCGGCAAAAACCAGTCGAGGATTTTTTCCTAAATCAATCAGTTTTCCATAAATGTCATGAATTTTCACGTTTTTATCGAGGTTTTTAATCATTTGCTCTTCCGCTTTTTTAATAATACTGGCGATCTCTTTAAAACCGACCGGAACGTTAATCACCGCCACCTTATTTTTCTCCGCCCACTCCACCCAAGTGGCGGCTGAAGGTGTGGTAGTAACTAAAAATCTGTGATAATTATTCCATAATCCAGCTTCTTTTAATTGTTGCGAGTAATAATTCAAAATTAAAAGAAAAAATTGGTTAGGCGAATAACGAACAAATAATTTTTCTTCATTTATAGCAAAATAACTAATTCCTAACTCTTCTAAAACAGCTTTTCGGCTAACAGTCTCTACCTGACCGGCCACCAATCGATCGCCGTCGGGATCGGTCATTAATACCATATAACCCGGTTCTTTATCGGCCAATAATTTTTCATAACCGAGAGTTAACACCACCTCGTTAATTGTAACATCGCAACCCCAATCAAAAAATTCTTCCTTCTTTTTTATTGGATTAAACATGGTTTTACCAACACCATGAAAAAACGGATCTTCTTCAGTATTATTAAAATCAAAAGCTTGATAAATTTCCAAATGTTCAAATAAATCTTTCATGATATTAAACATGCAACCACCAACCGTTTCAAGCATTAATTTAAACCCTTGATTTACTTGTTCTTTAACCAAGGCCAAGCCATGGGAAGTCGCAACGCCGTTTTTTAAATATTTCAAATATAATTTATAACCATCTTCGGCCGGCACAATCAAAGACGAATCAGCGTCCGCTAATTCAATATCAAAACCTTTGGTTTCTGCTTGAATTAAAATCTGTTCAATCTTTTTAACAAATTTTTCCGACATCTCCGGCACAAATTGGCTGCCTTGATTATCTAAATCTTTAGTGGCGATTTTGGAACTCAAGGCATGACTGCTAGTAACATATTCACCGCCATCATAATCAAGCATAAAAATTAAAAAAGAAGTCATCCAAACAGAAGTTCGTCGCTGATTAATTGGCACATGAGTAACAATGCCTTGGGCGGCTTGAATACGACTAATAATTTCTATGTAAGACTCGGTATTATATCTCACCTCGCCGGAACACATTTTATGAATAATTTTATTCGGCATCTCATCTTTAAGCACCATGGCCTTGCCAACAGTAGCCAAGGCTACTCCCAACTGGTTCAGAGGAAACCTAACATCCCAAGGATAGCTGATGTTTTGCGCTCCACGAATACCGCCAGTAGAAACCACGGCTTCGTGCTGATAAACCTTAAACCATTCCCACAAACGCCACTCCTCCACCCTAGCTTTATCCAAATGAATTTTAAAAGCCTTTTTATTAGTCAAATCAAAAATAAAATCGCTCTTAACCTCTGGCGGCGTACTTTCTTCAATTTGTTTAAAATACTCACTTTTAAATGCCTCAACCGTCTGTCCTCGAACGTCCTCGGTTTTGGTTATTCTCGACATAATTTTTCCAATAATTCAGGCACTGGTAGACGATTCAGTTGGTTTTCGGAAATTTTTTCCGAAGAAATGTCACCCAGTTATAGATCTTTGGTAATTGAACCTGTGATAATTCGAGCGGAGTTTTTCCACGACGGTTTTTAAACTCCGATTCCGTAAGC
>JAZDEQ010000048.1:0-15511 GCA_043808565.1 Candidatus Uhrbacteria bacterium
GGGTGAAGTGTGTTCAATCAACGATAAAACCCTTATTTTCAAACAAAAAAGACACTTGAGTCATTGTCTGAATAGTTCAGAAAATAATTTAAGCGTCCTTATCTAATCATTCGTGGTTCGGTTTCAAACTAACGGAATCGTTTTGTGTTTTTATTGAATGTTTTTAGAGTTTCCGATACGTGGACACGCATGGCGGAACTCCTTTTTCGGGAACGATCAGCGAAGCAGGCAAGGTCGCCTTTTTTGGGCAACCATCGGTGGTCGGTGCATGCGGCGTTTTCGGAAATGAATTCCTAAACACAGCTCTAATATTTTTTCACTTTTTGAAGTGACTGGCAAGGGGTTTATGCACAGGGGTTTATGCACAGGGTTACGAAACAACGAAAAAACACGAAACTACGAAAGTTTTTTATCCAACCAATTTCGTAGTTTCGCAGCCTTTCGTAGTTTCGTAACAACAAAAAAACCAAATCATGGAAATCCCAAAATCAAGGAAATCAAGGTAAAAAAAGGAACGACCGTCGGAGGTGTTCCGGCGGGTCGTAGTAGATGTGGCCTGTGATAGGCCGAGAGTGTTTTTGGAAACCCGGAGGAGGCGGAGGCAGTGGCTTGAAGTGGATATAGCCATTTACCCCCGCCTCCTGTCTGAACCATCGGATGAATTTTCTTGTCCGATGCCGGGCCTCGTGGTGGCAGGTCTTCTAGGTGTTGGAGAAGTGGGGGGGGTGACCGCTAGGTAGCGACGCGGCGGGAAGCGGTTCACCAGCCACAACACCGAGACAAAGTACCGACCACGAACGATTTCGATGGAGCCCATAACCGGAGTTGAACCGGTGACCTTTTACTTACCAAGCAAATGCTCTGACCGACTGAGCTATATGGGCTCAAAATAATTGTCCGCAAGAGCGGAAGAGAAAAGGGAAAATGAGTTTGCCGCGTCCCATGGGTTCTCGTTCCTCTTCCGCCCCATTGCGTAAAAATTAAGGGTAAGGTTAGCCGAGCCTTCACAGTCGAAGATATTCGGGCTTCCCATTATTTTTTATTCCAATTCGATATGCGAAGGTCTCAGCCTCCCTTACCCAACGAAATTAGGTTAGCACACGAATTATAATTGTCAATGGGGGGGTTACGAAACTACGAAAGGCCACGAAACTACGAAAGTTTTTATCCAACCAATTTCGTAGTTTCGTAGTTTTTCGTTGTTTCGTAACAACATAAAAAAAGAGATCGCGCGCCCAACCAGGTAGGCGACTCCTTTTGACTACCAGTCGTCGCGAGCCGGGCGGGGGAACGGCTCGTGGGAGAAGACCGGTGGTTTAAGGGAGCCGACTAAATAGTCGGACGCGCGAAAGGAAACGGGCGGTGGCGAAGATGCTTTGAGCCAAAATACGGCCTCGTGCATATGATCGCCACCGCGGGGGGAAGGTGGTCCAAAAGACTGGGGTGGGTGGGGGGAGGTCCTCGTTGGGCGGACACGGTGTCCGATACGGGAAACTCCCAATGTGTCTTTTCCTGCTTATGGCAGGCCTCGTCGATTGGGACAAGGGGACCGATGCAAGGTCGGCAGGATTTGAACCCGCGATCTTCAGTCGGGCGATTCATTTGCACGACTAAATGCTTTAACCGGGCTAAGCTACGACCCTGTACAAGAACCCGCGAGGTTTTGATGCCTCGCATTTATCTATCGTATCATGTCTCTGGTGTTTCGTGGGGGGTAATATTCAAGGGCCAAGAGCCATTTTAACCTCCGGTTCCATGAAGGGTGAGCGGTTCGTTGTCCAAAGACATACGAACGCGGAAAAATATTAACATACATATTTGATCTGTCAATGGTTTGTTTCGATTTTTGACAAAATAAAAAAAGACGCAGGTTTTTGCGTCTTTTTTTTTATTTTAGTCTTCGTCGTCTGAAGAATCTGTGGCAAAAGCATTATTCAGTTCGGCGGTTTTTAGATCAGCAATAATTTTTTCAATATCGCCGTCCATGATAGTTGGGAGATTGTGATAACTTTGTTTTATTCGGTGATCGGTGATGCGATCTTGAGGAAAGTTGTAAGTGCGGATTTTTTCGCTGCGATCACCAGAGCCGATTTGGCCGCGACGAGTGCTTTCGCGTTTTTCATGTTCTTCTTCTTGTTTTTTGGCAAAAAGTCGGGCTCGCAAAACGGCCATGGCTTTTTCGCGATTTTGTTGTTGACTGCGTTCGTCTTGACATTGAACAATAAGCCCGGTTGGTAAGTGAACAATGCGGACGGCTGAATAAGTAGTGTTAACACTTTGTCCGCCATGGCCACCGGCGGTCATGGTGTCGATGCGTAATTCTTTAGGATCAATTTGCAAGTCGACTTCCTCGGCTTCGGGCATAATAGCAACAGTGACTGTGGAAGTGTGAACTCGACCAGCTTTTTCAGTTTCCGGGACACGCTGTACTCGGTGAACGCCGCTTTCATATTTGAGTTTACTGTAAACATTTTTGCCAGTGATTTCAAAAATAATTTCTTTAAAGCCGCCAAGATCATTTTGCGATTGGGAAATAACACTGGTTTTCCAATTCTGTCGTTCGGCAAAGCGTGAATAAAGACGAAAAAGTTCAGAGGCAAACAAAGCTGATTCATCGCCACCAGCCCCAGCCCGAATTTCAACCACGGTATTTTTTTTATCCAATGGATCAGGAGGAACCAAAGCAAGAGTGAAAGCTTCTTCGGCTTTGGGTAGTTGGAGTGAAAGCTCGGCAATTTCTTGTTCGGCCATGGCCCGAAGTTCAAGATCAGTAGCTTCAGATAAAGTTTGTTTGGTTTCCTCGAGCTGTTTAAGAATTTTGGCATAGCTTTCACCCAGCTCAACAATTTCTGAAATTTCTGAATAGGCTTCATTAATTTCCCGAAGTTTTTGCTGATCACCAAGAATACTCGAATCCATAAGTTGGCTTTCGAGTTTTTTCTTTTCGGTCAGTTTGTCTTGGAGTGATTTAAGAAGATCCATAGAGTTACTAATTTACTAATTTTTTCTACTAATCCTACCAATCTACCCGCCGTCGCTGGGCTATGGCGGGCACGGCGAATTAACTACGAATATTGGACAATAAGAAAAGAATAACTTACATCCTTTTTAATTAGTAGGATTCGTGAAAATTAGTAGATTAGTAACAGAAACAAAAGCGCCTTCCGATATTATACCGAAAGACGCTTTGGTTTGGCTACGCCTCTTTTTTCTTGAGAGATTTTATTTTTTTAATAGCGCCCTTTTCTTCTTCTTCAAACTTAGGGCCTTTGGCAGCTTTGATGGCCGCGCGTTTGGCTTTTTTTACTTTTTTTCCAGTAGCCGATTCTGATTTTTTGGCGGCTCGATCAGTGAATTTTTCAACCCGACGAGCTGTATCGAGAATTTTTTGCTTTTCGCCAGTATAGAAAGGATGGCATTTGCCACAAATTTCTATTTGAATATCATTAACTGTTGAGCCAACAGTATAAACTGCGCCACAAGCACAGACAATTTTGGCTTCTTTGGTATATTTTGGGTGAATTTCTTTTTTCATAACTTTAATAAATTACCGCCAAAATATAACAAAGAGCTGGGGTTATGTCAACAAGCTAGTGGTAAAAGGCGGTTTATTCGAATTTTATGGAATCAATTAATGCCCGAAGTTCTTTTTCTGAACGACCAAGCCCGGAAGAAATGAGCCTTTCATTAGAAATAATTATGCCAGGTAAATCACCCCCGGGATTGTAGAGGGCATATAGATCAACATCTTGAAAAACGTCACCCCAGATTTCGGTTTCTTTAGTGTAAGCATGAGCGACTTTGAGACCGTTTGAATTGGTGAAAATTTCACAATCATCGCCAGTCCCTTCGCACCATTCGGTTATTTTATCCCAATCAGTAAAAGCCTTGGCTTGATCACCAAACCAGCCACCACGACCATCTGGATCGCAACCAACTGCATTGTGAGCCGAGAAGAACAAACCAGAAGTAATGCCGGCAAGTTCTAAAGTTCCTTGAACTTCACAAGTTGGTGTTGAAGTAAAATCATCGCCGGCTTGATGGCCCATTTCAAAGTTAGTAATTATTGGTCCCCAATCAGCCGGATAAGAAAAAGTTAGGCCAAGATTTTTATTTTGATACACCGAAAGATTATTGGCTGACGTTTCTTCTTTACTGATTTCTGGGGAGATATTTTTTGTTGTATCGATTACCGATTCGTTTCGGTTTGTTAAAGTCGGAATTCGATTATTTTGAACACAGCCCCAGCCGACGATTAAAATAGCCGTAACGGCCGTTAAAACAGGTATTTTCTTGTAAAACATAGTTTTTATGGTTATGATTTCTCTGTTTTAGAACTTACACGTTTGGGGAATTGGGGGCTGGGGTTTAGGGATGGAAGATTTTTTTATTAAGAAAATGATAACTTCCTTCCCTAGTCCCCAAATCCTAAACCCCTTAATGCATAAATTTTATATTTTATAAAACGGAATTATCTTTATCTTATTACGTTTAGCCTAGTTATGTCCACGCCCGTTTCTTTATTTGATTATCATTTACCACCAGAATTGATCGCCCAGGCTCCGGTTGAACCACGCGATCAGTCGCGTCTGATGGTTGTAACTCCAACTCCTCCCACCCAGGGGGAGGGGATAGGGGTGGGGGTTGAACACCATCATTTTTTTGAAATTATTGATTACTTAAAACCCGGTGATGTTTTAGTCATGAACGACACCAAAGTTTTTAAAGCGCGATTACACGGCGTGGTGAACGGAAAAGCCGTTGAAGTATTTTTACTACCCCCCTCGCCCCCGGGGAGAGGGAGCGGGGGTGAGGGCATTTGGACCGCCTTACTTAAACCCGGCCGAAAAGTAAAAGTTGGCGATGAGATAATTTTTAATGATCTAAAAGCTAAGGTCGAAGAAAAATTTTCTGATGGTACAGCCAGACTTTTATTTCCAGTTTCTCGAAATGAAGTTTTAACTTTTGTGGACAAGCACGGCGAAATTCCTGTGCCGCCTTATGTAAAAAAAGTTCCGGAAAAAATTGAAACTTATCAAACTGTTTACGCTCGCGAAACTGGCTCAGTGGCCGCACCAACTGCGGGTTTCCATTTTACCAAAGAGCTATTACAAAAAATTAAAGACAAAGGAATCGTTGTTGAATTTATTACTCTCCATGTTGGCTTGGGAACTTTTCGGCCGGTAAAAAGTGAAACTTTGGAAGAACACGAAATGCATTCTGAAATGGTAGAAATAAAAGCCGAAGTTGCTCAACAAATTAATTCGGCCAAAGCCGAAGACCGAAGAATTGTCGTGGTTGGTACAACCACAACTCGCGCTCTTGAAGGTGTTGCCAAATTGAACGATGGAAAATTACCAGCAACTGGTTTTTTGGGTGAAGTAAATTTATTTATTACGCCAGGTTTTAAATTTAATATTGTTGATGCTTTAATTACAAATTTTCATTTACCAAAATCAACTTTATTAGTTTTAGTTTCCGCCTTCGCCGATTTTCTTTTGGCTTCGGCGGACACGTCCGCCTTTGCTGGTCGAGAAAATATTTTAGCCGCTTATCGAGAGGCCGTGGAAAAAAAATACCGGTTTTATTCCTTTGGCGATGCGATGTTTTTGGTGAAGGGGAGTTAAGGGGGGTTTGGGGTTTAGGGGTTGGGGAACCACCCTTCGCTAGGGCTACGGTTGGCATGGGAAGTTATTATTTTTTAAAACAAAATAATTTTCCATCCCTAAACCCCAATCCCCAATCTCCAATCCCTCGAAGGCGTAAGTCGTAACATACAAAAATCCAAATCAAGGTAATCCTAAAATCAGGGAAATCAAGGTAAAAAAACGACGAACCCCGGCCAACGTGAGTAGGCCGGGGGATGAGCGCAGAATGCGCGGAGGGAGGGCTACTAGGTGTAGCAGGGGAAGAAGGTTGGTCTGGGTCGTGACGTCCGACGAAATCGCGGCGGTGGGTTGTTGGTGCGATCTTCGAAGGTGGTAGCGGCGGGGCTGGTATGAACCACGATGTCGTCGTTGCCATCAGGTAGGTTTTCGACGATATCGACACAGACCTCGATCGGGGCAGTAGCGGCGATACTGGCGGCGTATTCTTCCAGTGCCACACGGAGCCATTGAAGTCTGACATGCAGGTCAGCATCAGTTTTGATTCCAGTGAAGTTGTCCAAGATGCTTTGAGCAGTCAGTCGGGCTTCTTCGTGGGGCATGACCCAGTGGTGGTGCAGGGCTATAAGGTTTGCTAGTTCGAAAGCACATCTTCGTGGAGAACGCCTGGACCTTTTGGCGATTAAGGCGATTTGCTCTTTGAGGTCTGGGGGTGGAAGATTGGCTGTGCTGTCTTGGATATTCGCAAGATTCGGTGTAGCAGGTCTGGCAGGTAGCAAGTTTCGTTCCTCTTTTCTGTGGGTTTTTGCCGAGACGCGTGTGTCACGACAGCCAAAAGATACACCAATTTTACCCTTGACGTCAAGACCAGACTTCTTTATACTTAGCCCATAAATCACTAAAGCGGAGTAAAATCAATCTAGTTTCCTCCCAAACTATTGTTTGGGTCTAGGTTGAACCGCTGGGTAATAAGGAAAAAACTATGCCAAATATTCCATCTCTGGAGGAGATGTTAAAGTCAGGTGTTCATTTTGGACACATTGCCGCCCACTGGCATCCTAAAATGGAGCCATATATTTTCGGCGAGCGCGGGGGTATTCATATTATTAATCTTGAAGAAACTCAAAAGTCTCTTCAAACCACGCTTGATTATGTTAAAAGCGTTGTCTCTCGAGGCGGCGTTGTTTTGTTTGTCGGCACCAAGCGTCAGGCCAAAGAAATCGTGGCTAAAGAAGGTGCGCGTTGCGGTATGCCACACAATCAGGAACGTTGGCTTGGCGGCACTCTTACTAATTTTGGTGAAATTAAAAAACTCATTCGCCGACTTAAAACTTTGCGCGAACAAAACGAGCGCGGTGAGTTAAAGAAATATACTAAAAAGGAACAATTGATGTTTTCCCGAGAGATCGAAGACTTAACAGTCAAAATTGGCGGCATTGAATCTTTGGAAAAATTACCAGAAGCAGTTTTTGTCGTTGATTTACGAACCGATAAAACCGCGGTGGCTGAAGCTCATACCATGAATATTCCAGTTATTGCTCTTTGCGATACCAATGTTAATCCTGATAGTGCCGAATATGTAGTTCCAGCTAATGATGATGGTGTGAAATCAATTTCCCTAATGGTTCGTTCAATAGCCGATGCGGTGATTGAAGGGCGCAAAGCTTTTGAAACCAATCGCTTGGCTCAACAGAACGTGGCCGCTCCAGCCCCAGCTGTTGAAGCAAAATAATAAAATCATAACAAAAATAAAATATGATCGATGCCAAAATTGTCATGCAACTTCGCGCGACGACTGGCGCGGGCATGATGGATGCTAAATCCGCTTTAGAGGAAACGGGTGGTGATCTAGAAAAAGCCGCGGATCTTTTGCGTAAAAAAGGTGTGGTTAAGGCTGATAAAAAATCCGAGCGAGCCACTGGTGAAGGCCGAGTGTTTGTTTATTCACATGCCAACGGTCGGCTGGGAGCTATGATTGAACTTTTTTGTGAAACCGATTTCGTGGCCAAAACCGATCAATTCCAAGAACTTGGTCATGACTTGGCTTTGCATATTGCGGCGGTTAATCCAAATTATGTTCGCCGCGAAGAAGTACCGGCCGAAATTCTAGAAAAAGAAAAAGAAATTTACCGAGCCGAAATCGCTGGCCAAAACAAACCACCAGAAATTGTCGAAAAAATTATTGAAGGTAAGTTGAATAAATTTTACGCGGATAATTGTTTGCTCGAGCAGCCATTTATTAAAGATGATACCAAGACCGTTGAAACCTTGATTAAAGAAGTTATTGGTGTTTTGGGTGAAAATATGCAGGTTGGGCGCATGACTAGACTCTCGTTCTAAAAGTTAATTTAAAAAATTCGTTTTTGGAAACAAAAGCGGATTTTTTTTATTTTTTGTGATATAATTTTAATATTCAATTAATAACAAAAGTCATTATGTTAAAAATTTCTATCAATGGTTTTGGCCGGATTGGCCGAACGGTTTTTAAAGCTGGTTTTGAGCGGCCAAACGTCGAGTTTGTGGCTATTAATGATTTAACCGAACCAAAAATTTTGGCCCATCTTTTAAAGTATGATTCGGTTTTTCGTACTTGGCCGCACGAGGTTTCTTTTGATAAAAATCATTTAATTATTGATGGCAAAAAAATTCCCGTGGTGGCGGAAATGGAGCCAACTAAATTACCTTGGAAACAATATAATGTTGATGTGGTTTTAGAATGTACTGGTCGGTTTGCCGATAAGACCGCGGCTTCGGCTCATCTCACGGCCGGTGCCAAACGCGTAGTTATCTCGGCTCCAGCCAAAGAAGTGCCGACATATCTTATGGGCGTGAATCATAAAGATTATAAAAAATCCGAAAAGATTGTTAACAATGCTTCTTGTACCACTAATTCCATTGCGCCAGTCGCGGCAATTATGGAAGAAGCTTTTGGAGTTAAAAAAGCCATGATGACCACCGTCCATTCGGTCACGGCCGAACAAAATATTGTTGATGGTTTGCCACCAAAAATGCATCCAGATATGCGTCGAGCTCGGGCCGCGCTTATCAACATGGTGCCAACTTCGACTGGTGCGGCTAAAGCCACCGGCGAAGTCGTACCAACGCTTAAAGGAAAATTTGACGGCCTAGCGATTCGTGTGCCAACCATTGATGTTTCACTTTCTGATTTTACTTTTCTTTTAAAAAAGAAAACCACAGCCGAAGAAATCAATGCTGTTTTTAAAAAAGCCGTCAAATCACCCCGCTGGAAGGGAATTCTTAAGGCTTCAGAAGAGCCATTGGTGTCATCTGACTTTATTCACGAATCTTGTTCGTCAATTGTTGATTTAGAAATGACTCGCGTGGTCGACGGCGACTTGGTCAAGATTTTGGCTTGGTATGACAACGAATGGGGCTATTCAGTTCGCTTGATGGATTTGGCGGAATATATCGGTAGTAAAAAATAAATTATGCGCTGGTGGTTTTTTGAAGGCTTGATTTGGCTGTTTCTTATTATCACCGGAGCTTTTTTGGTGGAGATATTTTTTAGTCGTGGTTGGAAAAAAATTAAAAAACAACGTCGGCTTTTACTGGTGGCGTTGTTTTTAGTTTTTCTTTGGGGTGTAGTTTTTTACGGTAGTTATATTGAACCAAAAATTTTAACGGTTAAAAATGAAACTTTAGAAATTTTCAATAAACCAAATTTTTCTCTTAAAGCCGCGGTCTTATCAGATTTTCATGTTGGACCATACAAAAGAGCTGCTTGGATTAAGGAAGTTGTAGCTAAAACCAATGCTCAAAAACCCGACTTAGTTTTTCTTTTAGGCGATTATATCATGGGGGTAGAAGGGAAGACTGAGGACCTGATGGCCTTGAGCGAACTTCAGGCGCCGCTTGGCGTTTTTGCGGTTCTTGGTAATCATGATTATCAAAATGGCCGAGCTGGTGAGGTCGAAGCAGCTTTAAAAAATTTCGGCATTACAGTTTTACATAATTCTTCGACCGAAGTTACTTTGCCTGATGCCTCGATTTTGTATTTAGCTGGCGTTGGTGACTTGTGGTATGACGGTGACTTGGAAAAAACTTTAAATAATTTATCATCGTCACAACAAGTTATTTTATTAGCTCACAATCCTGACGCCATTTTAGATCCAGCCGTGAAAGTTACTGATTTGATTTTGTCTGGTCACACTCATGGCGGTCAAATTCGGTTACCGTTTGTTGGCCCGCTGTTTGTCTCGGCAAGTTTGGGACGATATTTTGATGAAGGGGTTTTTTCGGTTAATAGTGTTCTACTATTTATCACTTCTGGCGTTGGTGAAATGGGCCCGCGAGCCAGATTACTTAATCCGCCCGAGGTGGTGATTTTTCAGTTGGATTAAGGGTTATTATTGTTGGGACACGGGGGTTTGTTTTTGGTGATTGGTAGGTGATTGCGAAGTGATTATCGGAATCACTTATTAATCACCCTAATTCACCCCCCCCGCAAAATCACCTGGCTAGTAATTAAAATCAATCCAACAACACACTTTTCGTAATTCGTAACATCGTGTATCCTAAAATTAAATAATTCGCAGATTCGTATATTCGGTACTTTTCGCTGTGCCCTTCCGTAGCTCGCCACGAGCGAAGGAGGGTGATTCGTAACATTATGTCTTTACGTCGTCTTCATAACATAAACTCTCTCCGCGGTAAGCGGGTTTTGGTTAGAATTGACGGTAATGTTCCGGTTAAGCACGGTAAGGCTGTTGACGGTCCTCAAGGTCGGATCGCCAAAGCGGCGGTTGGTTTGGAGTGGTTACGTCAGCATGGAGCAAAAATTATTATCATGACCCATCGCGGTCGGCCTAATGGTAAACGAGTGGCGGCTTTTTCTAATGCGCCGGTCGCTCGTCGGCTCGGAGAATTATTTGGTATAAAAGTTAAACTTTGCTCTGACGCGGTTGGCCCCAAAGCCGAACGGGCAGTTGCCGCCATGCGTGATGGTGATTTGCTGCTTTTAGAAAATTTACGTTTTTATCCTGGTGAGGAACAGAACAGCCGAGTTTTTGCTAAACAGTTGGCTGGCTTAGGCGAGATTTATGTTAACGATGCTTTTGCGGTTTCGCATCGGGCTCATGCCTCGGTCGATGCCATTACCGAAGAATTACCAGCTTATGCTGGGCCGCTTTTGATTCGAGAAATCGAAGTATTGGAATCATTGGTTGAGGGCGAACCAAAGCGGCCATTTGTTTTGGTTTTGGGCGGTTTAAAAATGGCCGACAAATTACCGGTTTTAGAAAAACTTTTGCCGCGAGTTGATAAGGTTTTAATTGGCGGCGCTTTGGCTCATGCTTTTTTTCTAGCCCAAGGTAAAGGCATTGGTAAGTCGGTTTTTGATAAGGATGGAGTAGTTGAAGCTAAAAAGATTTTAAAAAAATGGTCAGCTAAAATTATTTTGCCACCGGACGTTTATGTGGCTCGCCGATTGAGCGCTCAGGCAAAAATTAAACTGGTAGATATTGAAAAAATCGATGAGAATGATTTGATTATTGATGCTGGTAAAAAAACTTTAGAAAATTTTACGGAAATTATTCAAGAGGCCAAAACCATTGTTTGGAATGGTCCTTTAAGTTATTGCGAAGTTAATAAATTTTGTGCTGGGACTTATGCTTTAGCCAAAGCTATTGCCGCTCGCACCGGCAAAGCCAAAACTGTCGTCGGCGGTGGCGATACTGTGCCAGTTGTCGAAGCCGCCAATTTGGCTGATCGTTTTACTCTGGTCTCGACTGGTGGCGGAGCCATGCTCGAGTTTTTAGCTGGTAAAAAGTTGCCTGGGGTTGAGGCGGTTAAAGAATAGAGTTGGTTTTGAATCAAGAAAAAAGAAAAAGTGGCCTAAAAAGGCCTTTTTTTGGTACCCGCCGCTTGACAAAATCGAAAATTTATGCTATAGTTTTTTGTTTTTGGTGTCATTGGTTGCGTCGCACAACTGAAGCGATCCGCCTTCGCCGAGCTTCGGCGGACACGGTCGCACTGATTATGCGACGAAATTTGATTCGTATAGCCACCGCAAAACAAAACATCAGATTTGATATTCGAATTTTTGACCATTAACGTATCCAGAAAATGTTTCTTTCGTTTTTAAAAAATTCTCGTATTGATTATTAGCCATTGATCCTTTGGTTGTGTTCCAGACGTGTTCGATCGGGTTTTTGTCCGGAGCATATGGCGGCAAATTAATTAAGTGAACCCGTTCCAACAGATTGCCTTTTTGAAGGGCTTTTTTTATTTCTTTTCCTTTATGAAATCCGGCGTTGTCCCAGACGATACAAATTTTTTTATCAGGAAACTCTTTAAGGAATTTTTCAAAAGCTTTTAAGATTTCCGTTTGGTTTTGCCAATCCAGTTCGTAGAGATGGCATTGAAAGGATTTTTGATTTAAGAAACCGATATAACTTTGATACTCTCTTGACCGGTTCACTTTAATCACAGTTCTTTTTCCTTTCTCCAACCAAGCCTTTCTTGTAAAGGCTTCAAGTTCAATTCTCACCTCATCAGAAGCAAAAATTTCCCAATCAGGATTTTCGAGAAAAGGCTTGATTTCTTGATGAATTTCTTCCATTCTCTTGGTTATAAAAATTTCATCCCGATGGAAATCAAAGGTATCGGGATATTTGAAACTTAGATGACTAAAAGAAAGCAAGAAATGATAAGATCGATCAGATTTATAAACCACATCAAAGGTGACACTAATGTATTTTTTTAAAGCTGGAACATCCCAAAATTTCTTAGGTAGTCCAAAATCATCTGGTGGTTTTGATAAGACCTTCTTTATTTCTTCTTTTTGTTCCTTGGTTAATTTGTTGGCGTTGGAATTATTTTGGTGTCCGGAAAAAATACTGGCCATTCGTTTTTCGTTCCAGTCTTTCAACCAATGACTAACGGTATTTCCGTCTCGTGAAACAATATCGGCAATATCTTTGATTTTTATTCCTTTTTCTCGCATCAAAACAGCTTGGCATTTAAAACGAATCAGAACCAAAGGTGTGGTTCGTAAATAGTCTTTCAACAAAATTTTTTCTTCAGTTGTTATTTCTATCTTGGTCACCTAAACATTATAACAAAAAAGCCTCATTTTGTTTTGCGGTGGCTATAGAAGACGAAATGTCCTAAAAGTTCGTAAGCTAAATGTTTGTGAATTTTTAGGACATGATGTAATGGAGGTAATTATGTTCAGTCTATAAAATGGAAGCACCGAGAGTTTCTCTTCCGCTCGGTGCGGATCCAATGCTAGGGAAGATCGGCGCAGATGCGTAAGTATGGTTTTTGGAACGTGGGAGAAAGGGCGGCACAGTGATGAGGCAAGAGCCAAACCTGTGTGTCGGTCTGAGTACAAAGCAAACCCAAGACCTGCTTTCCTTCTTGAGGGGGCGTCGTACCGGCCATAACGGTCCGGAAGCACTCAAGCGCGACTCTGGTTGTGGTGATCGGGTCGCTGAACACCGAGAAATCGGTATTGTCACCACAAAAAGTTGAGCGGTCGCGTCGCCGTGATGGACGCATGTACAAACGAGGGAAGGTCATGACGTTAGGTAAACGTCTTGGAACCGTTAGACACCTTCTCTTTAAGAAAGAGAAGATTTGTGACGTTACGGGTAAATGTCACGAACTTTAAATACCTATCCCCCGTGGGATCTCCTCGTCTGGAGACCGTGTGTCGTGTGCATCGCACGGACCAAGTAAGGTGAGAAAATGTAAAGTAAAAAGTTACGGGAGAAGAGTGACGGAATTACAGCGCGCCACATCTTCGTTAAAACCGTCCATGAGTGATAGGGATATCCGAGCCGACAAAGGATTCCTAATCGCCAGCTGTACGGGGTGTAAGTCCTCGATACTTCGAAACAATAAGTTCGGCCGCGTTGAGAATAGGCACACACTCGTCTATTCTCACCACCAAAATTTCTGAAAAAGTTTCGGGGATTTTGGCGGGAATAATTTGTTCGGCGAATTTGGAAATGATTCTACGAAGCATTTCTAGATGTGCTAAACAAATAGCGCAAAATGTACGTCCGTCTTGGCCAAAGACCTTCCGACTCCAGCCAAAATATAGCGTTGAGGTCCTTTGGGAACTCCGCTGGGCTTGGACAAGCCCCACCTCCATTAATGGCTGGAAATTAGCGCCAGTTCGATCACGGAATTTTTTGGTCAAGACGGCTACTTCTTGGGGACAAAAAACGGTTAGGTAAATTGTTACCGTTTTTTGTCCCCACCCACACCAACACATCAAAATTATAACGGTCTTCTAGGCGAGTTGTCTGAAGATCTCTCTCGTCAGATGCCTTGTCGCAAAAGACGCGCTAAAATTTTGTTGTGTTGATGTGGATCAAAAAACCGCCAGAATTATTTGGGCGGTTTTTTGGTTGGTTGAATTTAACCTTTTGAACAACTGCTAGAAATCGCGCTTTTTAGTTCGTCTCTAAGACTAGAAATTCTTTCACCAAAGGCTTCTTTTTTTACCATGTATTCATTGAAATATTCTTTTTTTGGTAAATTAGCTTCGAGATTGGAGATTTTTTCACTCAGGCCACGAATGGCTGACACGACTTCTTCAAGTTCCATATTTTTTGTTGATTAATTATTAGTGATTTGATAATAGCATTTTCAAAGATGACGCGATAGAGAGGTTGATTATCAATTAAAAATCTGCTACCCTTGAGCGGCTTATGTTAAAAGCTGTTGAGGCTTTAATGCCTGGTCATCCGGATAAAATTTGTGACCAAATTGCCGAAGGGATTGTTGACGAATATTTACGTCGTGATCCCGAAAGTCGTTTGGATATTAAGGTTTTGGGTTCGCGTGGCATGATTATGATTGGCGGGGAAGTTAATTCCTTAGCTGATTTTGACGTGGCCGCATTAGCTAAACAGATTTACCAAGAAATTGGTTATACTGATGATATTGAAGTTTTTGTTAATCTTGAAAATTCTTCTGAAGAAATGAAAAAAGCTCACGGCTCTTTTGATACCGTGGTTGTAAACGGTTATGCCACGCGCGAGACGCGGGAGTTTTTACCTCTGTCAGTAGTTTTGGCTCAAGGTTTGGTTCGTCAACTCGATGACCTGCGGCGTTTGGATCCAGCTTTTCATTGGTTGCGAGCTGATGGCAAAGTTCAAGTAATCACCGAAGGCAGAAAAATAAAAATTATTACCCTTTTAGCCAGCCATGCTTTTGAAACAGAAATTTTGGAAATTCAAGATAAATTGTTAGCCCGAGTTATTTCACCGGTAGTTAGAGACGACGGCCCTCAAATTTTTATTAATCCCATTGGTTCTTTCTCAGTCTTTGGTTTTCAGGCTGACACTGGGGCTAGTGGTCGGCGTTCGGCTAATGATTTTTATGGTGGCTTGATTCCGCATGGCGATGCTTCGCCAATTGGCAAAGATCCTGGGCGAGCCGAGCGGGCCGGAGCTTATATGGCGCGATTTGTGGCCAAACAATTAGTGGCTCGCGGTTTAGCTGATTCGGTTATGGTTTCTTTGGCTTATACTTTGGGGCGATCAGAACCGCTTATGATTTCTGTTAAAGCCGCCAACCAAAAAGATTTATCTGAAATAGTTAAAAAAGATTTTGATTTTAGTCTTGAGGCAATTGTTGAACATTTTGATTTAAAAAAACCACGTTATCGTTCACTGGCCACCTTTGGTCATTTTGGTCGAGAAGGTGTGCCTTGGGAAGAAATTGAAAAATAAAAATAGTTTTCCACAGGTTATTTTTCTGGTTTTTCTGATATACTACTGATTAGTTGAAATAATTAAGTCTTAATAAACCTCCAGCTCTGCTGGAGAGACATCAATAGGCTCTGCCGTCCCGGCGAGGAATCTTCGAAGGTGTGGTACTGTAAAAACAAGGGAAATGCCTCTTGATAGGGGTTTGCAAAAAATATATGC
>JAZDEQ010000049.1:0-6803 GCA_043808565.1 Candidatus Uhrbacteria bacterium
TTTTTGAAAATTTTTTCTTTCAAAGTGGGAAGAAAAAATAAAAAATAGCCTTTTTGTTTGTTTTAATCCCTATTTTAGAGGCTAAATGACGATTAAATGGGGAAAGTAAAAAAGGCCTCCGAGTTTTGCAGTGGTCTCGATAATTGACTGGACAAAAATCAATTTTTCTCCTAAAATCCAATTATATGAATGATACAAAAAACTTAAAATTTACTGCGGTTTTTGAGGAAGATCCGGCTGGTGGTTTTGTTGTCTCGATTCCGAATTTACCCGGCTGTTTAAGTCACGGCCAAACATTTGAAGAAGCCAAAAAAAATATCCAGGAAGCTATTGGACTCTATTTGGAAGTTCTAAAACCCCATTCTTTTTATCCAGTCTCTTAAAACAAGCGGGGATTAATTCCGATGATTGGAGAAAAATGTTTTAAATCAGAAAAATTAAAATCCAGCCGAACAATCGGCTGAATTTTTATTTTTTTCTTGACATAAAAGTGGGGGGGGTAAAATGAGGTTAGTTTTTCCGACAAAACTACAATTGTGGATATAAAATTTGCAGTAGCAGGATGAGAATAATTAAAATTTAATTTACTTTTTTATGTCTATCGATCAGGAACAAAAAAGAGAGTTACCAGAAGAAGTTATAAGTAGAGTAGTCGAAGTTTTGGCTGAAAAATTCCCTTTAGAAGGTTTGGAGACAGAACTCTTTGCTAAATTTTCTGTCGAAAACGGATCTTGTTCAAACTTTACAATTGATGAAATTGTAAAAGCGGTCGGAAAAGAAACCGGACTCGGTTATTTAGAAATAGCCCAAAACGAAAAAAGAATTTTTCCGGCCTATTTGACACGAATAGGTTACCCAACAAAAAAATAATTACAAAAATCTCCAACGGCATCAATGGTTGGAGATTTTTTTAAAACCACCCCCACCGTCGCTCGCGACGAGCTATGGTGGGCAAGCCTTCCCCCTCCTTGTAATAGCAGAAAGGAGGGGACGGACTTTTTATTGGTGTTTATTAGATTTTTTATCATCCAATCGCCGATCCAAAATCCCTCAAAATCCTAACAATCCCACAAATCCCAGTTCAGACCTTTACAACATCTCCTTCAAAAACTGCCCAGTATAACTACCTTTCACTTTGGCCACGTCTTTTGGTGTGCCTTCGGCCATAATCAAACCGCCTTTGTTGCCGCCATCTGGACCCATGTCAATAATCCAGTCTGCACCTTTGATAACATCCAAATTGTGCTCGATGATCAAAACCGTATTGCCCTTATCGGCCAGGCGATGAAGAACATCAAGTAATTTTTTAATATCTTCGAAATGCAAACCAGTGGTTGGTTCATCAAGAATGTATAAAGTTTTGCCGGTGGCTCGACGAGATAATTCTGTGGCCAATTTGACCCGTTGGGCCTCACCGCCAGAAAGTGTGGTCGCCGATTGACCAAGACGCATATAACCTAATCCGACTTCACGAAGAATTCCGAGCTTATCGGCAATTGTTGATTGGTCGGAAAAAAATCGCCAAGCTTCTTCAACGGTCATGTCCAAGACATCGGCAATATTTTTTCCTTTATAATGAATTTCTAAAACCTCGGCATTGTAACGACGGCCGTGGCACTCGGGACACTCGGCATAAACATCAGGCATGAATTGCATTTCGATTCGCTGAACGCCGTCGCCGCCGCAAGCTTCGCAACGACCGCCACCTTTAACATTAAAACTAAAATGACCGGCGTCAAAACGTCGCAATTTAGCTTCAGAGACTTCGGTAAACAAATCGCGAACACCAGTAAAAAGACCGGTGTAAGTTGCTGGATTGGAGCGCGGCGTGCGACCAATTGGCGATTGATCGATGGCGACAATTTTATCGATATTTTCTAAGCCCAAAATCTTGTCGTGCTCGGCTGGCAAATCCTTGGCTCGATAAAAATGATGTTCCAGGGCTTTGGCCAAAGTTTCCAAAATCAAAGTTGATTTACCAGAACCCGAAACACCGGTCACACAAGTTAAAGTACCTAATGGAAAATCAACCGTGACGTTTTGTAAGTTAAAACCTCGAGCGCCAACGACCGTCAGTTTTTTGCCACTGCCTTTTCTAATTTTTTTTGGGACAGGAATGCTTCGTTGTCCAGAAAGATATTGGCCAGTTAAAGATTCCTTATTTTTAGCCAATTGTTTAACTGTCCCTTGGGCAATAATTTCCCCGCCATAAGCTCCGGCGCCTGGACCAACATCGATTATCCAATCAGCTTGATTCATCATGGCCGCGTCGTGTTCAACTACAATTACGCTATTACCTAAATCGCGTAATTTTTTTAAAGTCTCAATAAGTTTTTGATTATCGCGCGGATGAAGACCAATCGACGGTTCGTCAAGAATATAAATAACCCCCGTTAAACCACTACCAAGTTGCGTAGCCAAACGAACCCGTTGAGATTCGCCGCCAGAAAGCGTCATGGCACTGCGATCAAGAGTTAAATAACCCAAACCAACATCAAGCAAATTTTTAATGCGACCACCTACTTCTTTAGCCACTCGTTCCATAACTTCTTGCTCAACGTGATTCAAACCACAGCAACATTTATCTTTTTCGCTTCTCAAGTGTTTACCGGGTAAATACGGACGAAAAAAATCTGCTAATTCGTCTAATGGTTTATTAACAAAATCAGCAATGGAAAAACTTAAAACTTTAACTGCTAAGGCCTCGGCTTTTAATCGCTGACCGCGACAAGCTGGACAAATCATGGTACGCATATAACTTTCCAACTCGTGGCGCACATAATCGGAGTCAGTTTCTTTATATTTTTTTTCTAACAAAGCCAATACGCCGGGGAAGGTCACGGTTTGACCATCAAGATCATAAGTTTCCTCACCAGTTCCTTCAAAAATTTGTTTCATTTTGGCGGCCGGAATTTTTTCCACTGGCACGCTTAAAGAAATTTTCTGACGATGACAAACGGTTTCTAAAAAATGCATTTGCGCTGCCGAATTACCAGCCGCTCGTGACCAAGGACGAATGGCTCCTTCGTCTAAAGTTAACCGCTTATTAGAAATAACCAACTCGGGTTCAAAAACTAATTTTATTCCCAGCCCCGTGCATTCAGAACAAGCGCCGTGCGGTGAATTAAAAGAAAATGATCGCGGTTCTGGTTTGGGCACGCTCAGCTGACAATCATGACAATAAAAAGCTTGGGAAAATCTTTGCTCTTCGCCACCACTTTCTAAAACTGTCAGTACAGTCCCATTGCCATATTCCAAAGTTTTAGCTAAAAAATCTTTGATTTTTTGTGGCGACCAATTAACTCCCAATTCTAAAGTGGCAATCAGAAGATCAATGGAATGTAATTTGGTTTTATCTTTGCGCATACCCAAAGCTTCTTCGGTATCCATCATTAAACTGTCAAAACGCACAGCTTTAAAACCAGAGTCCAGAGCGGTTAGTAAAACCTGTTTGTGCTCGCCTTTTTGTTCGTGAATAATTGGCGCAAAAAGATAAACCGTTTCCTTAGCACTTAACTTACTTACAGCGGTCACAATTTGTTCCAAGGTTTGCTCTTGTAGCTCACGACGGCATTTTGGGCAGTGAGGTTTACCAATCCGGGCAAAAAGAATTCGCAAAGCATCGTAAACTTCAGTTACTGTGCCAACCGTCGAGCGTGGATTGTGTGAAGAAGATTTTTGATCAATGGCTACGGTTGGCGACAAACCAGTAATTTCATCAACATCAGGCTTATCTTGCATTTCTAAAAATTGCCGAGCGTAAGAGGAAAGCGATTCCATAAACCGTCGTTGACCCTCAGCATACACCGTATCAAAAGCCAACGATGATTTTCCCGAACCCGACAAACCAGTGATAACCACAAAACTATTTTTAGGAATATCAACATCAACGTTTTTTAAATTATGAACTCGCGCCCCACGAATGGCAATAACATTTTTTGACTTTGACATAGAAAAATAAAAGTATTGAAAGTGATGGAGTCGTGAAGTCGTGGAGTGTTGGATTTTATTTATTCTTTAAGATGTAAAGTAAAGAAATAAAATTCCTTCACTCCATAACTCCGTAACTCCACGACTCCATCACTCCAAAACTCCATGACTTTAAAAACCAAAAGCGTGGTCAATGCTACCACGCTTTTTTATATGATGCAAGGATTCGTTATTCCAACAGGCGCAATAAGAGCGGAACCAATTGCTGAATCACTCACTGCTATCTGGGGTGGTGGCTGGTTCACAAGACAAACCATTTATTGACGTGCCAGTTACGGCATTCCAAACGGCAATATTAGCCCCAATCATTGCAACTAGTCCTAAACCTCCTGGGGCGGGTATTAAAAGAGCCAGCCCGGTATCAACCGCGATTTCATATGCTTCTGTGCGATCTTGTCGACAGCCTCCGGGGACGTGACAAATATTATTCTCACAAAGTTTTTTATGATAACTAGAATCAAATACCCATCCCGGAGCATCAAAGGCGTCTAGATATTGAAACCCATCGTTGTTCCAAACTTTAATCGAATCATAATCTGTACATTTATTAATTTTTCCACAGTCAAAAGCCACAACCGCACACTGACCATTTGTTTTAGTATCAAACCATTCGGTTGATTCAAAGCCAATATCTTGATTAAAAACACAGGCCGCGTTATAAGTTCCGTACCGAGCTAAAAGAGCATCGGCGTCATCATAAAATTTTGGTTGTAGCGTATTACAAATTTCTTGGTCGGGTTTAAAACCAGAGTCAAAACTGCCGTCATTGTTTGGCCCGGTAACTATTTCTTCACAACTACGACAAGTTGCTTCACCATCGACTCCGGAATAACAAGTTTTTTCGATTTTAAAAGCCGGCACGTTGCCTTCCTCATATATGACAGGATATCCTCGGCAACCCGTCCAGGTGCATTCGATTGGTTTCACTAAATCAACTTGATTAACATCCTTAATAATTATTCCTTTTGCTCCGCAAGTATTTACATCATCTTCAGAAGAAAAATCTGTCTCTGGGGTAAAAACGTAACCTTGTCTACTATAAGTTTCACATTTAGCACCATCTCCAAAATAAATGGAGGTTCTTATTTTTGGCGTTCGTGGTGGTTTCAAGGTTAAAAGTTGCGGATTGACTGTAGCCAAAATTAAAGCCGCACAAGAAAGAATAACCAAACCAGCCAAAGCGCCGGTAATTTTTTCCTGGGCTTTTTTGGCTTCACCGCCGGCCGGAGCAATAATATACTGCACTCCGGCGGCCATAATCCGTACCACCACAAAAACCGCCGCCGCCCCTAGCATGAAGATATACATTTTATTTAGATAATCGCCCAAATCAGAAACCGTTTTGGTATATTCTTTTTCATTGGGTAAGGCGACACTTAAAGTAAAATCTTCGGGGATAGGATAGCAAAAACCATATTCGCCACCGCATTTTTGTTTAGCTAAAGCCGAAGCATTATCAAAGGTTCCGTCATTTTTTCCGTCACCAGTAAAATCTCGTTCGCAAGACTTTAACGACCAACAAAGAGGATTGCCAGCATAGTTTGGCGCAGCTGTGGTTAATGAAGAAGGCGACATCATCGACATGGTAGAAGGCGCCACTTCTTCGCCGGTAATCGCCTCGTGTCGCGCGAAACATTCGGAAAGAAGATCAGCTTCGGCACTTGGATCATTTTCTTTAAATTTTTTATCTACATAATTATCACCAAAGACATCTTCTCTACAAGCTTCTATACATTCCTCTTCGCTGTTTATAATATCTTCTGCCTCACGACAATCATCCCCGGTGTCAAAACAAATACAAGTTCCCGCCCAAACATTGGCGGGTAAAAATAAAAAAACTGAAAATAAAATGGAAAAAAAAGTAATTTTCATAATTAACTACCAGAAGAAGTAAATTTTTCAATTGTTGATCGCAAAATATCGGCTGGAATGGCTCCATTAACTCGTTGGCCGTTTAGAAAAAAGGTTGGTGTGCCATAAACTCCGAGGTTTAAACCTTCTTCATAGTCGCTTTGAATTTCAGCTTTATGACCGGAATTGTCTAGACAAGAAATAAAACGACCCATCTCTAAATCCAAAGTTCGGGCGTTTTCAACCAAGGCGTCGCGTGATAAATCGTTTTGATTTTGATAAATACGATCATACATTTCCCAAAATTTATCTTGATCGTCGGCACAAGCCGCGGCTTCGGCGGCTATTTCGGCATTGGCATGAAGATCGGTTAAAGGAAAATCCTTATAGACCAAACGAACTTTATCACTATTTTGATAGACCAAGGAACGAACGGTAAACGCGGCTTGTCGAGAATATGGGCATTCAAAATCAGCAAACATCACAATGGTTAATTTAGCCTCAGGATTGCCCATGGATGGATCACCATCAATTGAAAGCCCTGAACCGGTTGTTGATGAAGAGGCGGCCGCGGCGGCCAACTTACTAACCGTCATTTCTTTGGCTTGAGTATCACGCAATTCAGCAATCTGACCAGAATGAACTAAATTAATGTAATAAATAATTCGCCAAACAAAAAGGCCAACAGCTATCAAAATTAAAACAGTTAAAATTACCGAAGCCCAAGGCCATTTTTTTTTTGGTTTAATTGGTTTAAAAGGATTTATTTCCTCCATAGTTAAAATAATTATAACACGTCTCAAAAAAAGAGGCTAAACTCCAGAGACCACTGCAAAACTCGGAGGCCTTTTTTACTTTCCCCATTTAATCGTCATTTAGCCTCTAAAATAGGGATTAAAACAAACAAAAAGGCTATTTTTTATTTTTTCTTCCCACTTTGAAAGAAAAAATTTTCAAAAAAA
>JAZDEQ010000050.1:0-6297 GCA_043808565.1 Candidatus Uhrbacteria bacterium
TTTTTTTGAAAATTTTTTCTTTCAAAGTGGGAAGAAAAAATAAAAAATAGCCTTTTTGTTTGTTTTAATCCCTATTTTAGAGGCTAAATGACGATTAAATGGGGAAAGTAAAAAAGGCCTCCGAGTTTTGCAGTGGTCTCTAAAGCATGCTAGAATGTTTTTAATAACTTTTTCTTATGAATAAACATCTTCGTTCCCTTTTATTGTTTTTATTAATTATTGTTTTAAGTGGCACTTTATTGGCAGCTTTTAAATTTTTGGCTCAAAATAGTCCAGCTAAAAATTCCGAATCAATTGTCGCGGCCACTATTTTTCCCATCTACGATATTGCTAAAAATATTGCCGGCTCGGAAATCAAAACTGTTTTAATTCTGCCGCCAGGGGCCGATGCCCATTCTTTTGAACCTTCGCCATCGTTATTAAAAGAATTGAATGGGGCAAAAGTTGTTTATACGATTGGTGGCAATCTTGATAATTGGGCTTCGGTTTTAGCCCAAAATGTTGGGGCAGAAATCGTCATGGTTAATTCTGGCATTAAACTTCGAGCGGCTAATGACGAAGAAGATGGACCTTTTGATCCGCACTATTGGCTTTCAGTTCCTAATGCCAAAATAATCGCGAGCAATATAGCTAACGATCTTATTGTTCGTTTTCCAGCCAGTCAGGAAAGCATTACTGCTAATTTAAACATTTATCTTTCTCAACTTGATAATTTAGATCTGGAAACTAGAACGGCTTTGCAAAATCTTCCCCAAAAAAACCTCGTCACTTTTCACGACGCATGGTATTATTTTGCTGAAGAGTATGGTTTAACCGTGGCCGGAACTTTTGAACCAACTGCTGGTCGCGAACCTACCCCGCAATATTTAGCTGACCTCGTTACCAAACTTCAGGCGGCTAAAGTTAAAACTGTTTATTACGAACCGCAAATGAGCATTGCTGGTTTGGAAACTTTTATTAAAGATTACAATGTTAATTTAGCTGTTCTTGATGATATCGGTGGCACAGCACCTTACGATTCTTACCTTAATCTCATAAAAACCAATGTCTCCACTCTCCAAAAAAATCAATAACGAAAATCAGCCAGCCATTTTTACCGAAGGGGTTACTGTTCGTTTTGGCGAACACGCGGCCGTTGACAATGTTTCTTTTTCCGTCGAGCGAGGTGAAATTGCCGCCATTGTTGGCCCCAACGGTTCGGGCAAAACCACTCTCATGAAAGCCATTCTTGGCTTAGTCCCTTCTCGAGGAGAAATTTTAATTTTAGGTCAGCATTTTCACGACGTTCGTCATCGAGTTGGTTATGTGCCACAGCGTTTTACTTTTGATCGTGACTTCCCGATTACCGTTGAAGAATTTTTGCATTTGGCCAAACGCAATGAATGTTCTAATTCGCGCATTGGCACGGTCATTAAAGAAGTCGGCCTCACTCCACTCGCATTACGTAAACGTTTGGGTAATCTTTCTGGCGGCCAACTTCAACGAGTATTAATTGCCCAAGCTATTCTTAATGACCCAGCAGTTTTGTTTTTAGACGAACCAGCCACGGGTATCGACGTGGTCGGTGAAACCGCGGTCCATGATGTTATCGAACATTTAAACAAAGAACACCACACCACTGTCCTCATGGTCTCGCACGACATTGCCATGATTTCTTGTTTGGTCGATAAAGTTCTTTGTCTGAACAAAAAACTTCTCTGCTCTGGCCCACCCAAAAAAGCCTTAACTCAAAAATCTCTCGGCGATCTTTTTGGTTCGCACCATTCGTTTTACGAGCATCATCAACATTAATCGGTTGGGTTGGAGGGGTGATTATCGGAGTTGTTTGGTGATTGGTTTAGGTGATTGTTGAATTGGACGTTGTTTTTATAAAAGCTAATTGGCTCAAAAAAATCACCAATCGATAATCACCAAACAAAACCCAATCTAAAAGCCCCTTCGTCCCCCCCGAAACCATTATGCCCCTCCTCGACCTTCTAACCTTCCCTTTTCTACAACGTGCAATAATCGCCGGTTTAATTCTTGGTTTACTTTTGGCGTGTCTTGGAGTTTATGTCACGCTTAAAAAAATGGCTTTTTTTGGTGATGGCATTGCTCACGCTTCGTTAGCTGGTATTGCTATTGCTATTTTGGCTGGGGTAACGCCTATGCCGGTCGCTCTGGTTTGGTCACTATTGGTGGCGATTTTTATTTTTTATTTGGAACGAAAAATAAAATTATCGACCGATTCTTTGATTGGCATTCTTTTTACCGCCAGCATGGCTCTGGGTGTTGTTCTAATGCGTTTTACGCCTGGTTATCAACCTGATCTTGTCTCCTATTTATTCGGCAGTATTCTTTCTATTCAGACTTTTGATCTTTGGATCACGGCGACCTTAGCGGCCATGATTTTATTGTGGCTGTTTTCCTCGTTTCGAGCTCTGACTTTTTTATCTTTATCAGAAGAGAGCGCGGCCGTGTCTGGAGTTAAAGTCTGGCTTCACACTTTGCTACTTTACATTTCCCTAGCCATCGCCACGGTTTTGGCCGTCAAAATGTTGGGTATTGTTTTGGTCTCGGCTCTTCTGATTATTCCACCAGCCATTGGTCGAATCCTGGCTCAAAATTTCAAACAATATTTTATTTTTTCCATCATTGCGGCCGAAGTCACAATTTTGGCTGGTTTATTTTTCTCTTTACAATTCGACCTGCCATCAGGCGCGTCAATTGTTTTAACCGGCACAGGATTATTTTGTTTGGCGACGATTTTTAAAAGAAAAACCGTATAAAAAAAATAAGACCTTAAAAATTTTGACCCAAGATGTTTCAAACGTCTTGTTTTTTTCTGGCCAAAATTTCTAGGACTCTCAAACCTCTTTTCCCGAATTCAGTAGTCCACGGCGTTTCACTAAGACCGTTGTCGACTTCTAGTTCACGAAGACTAAAATCAGTCTTGGTAAACCCTGCCCCGATTATCGCTTCAGTGGCCAAATTAATGACATCTTGAGCGACAACGAGACGAAAAAAACCGCCCGGTTTTAATTTGCGAAAAACCGCTCGCGTTACCTTTCGGGTGTATTCTTCGTAACCGCGAAACTTAACGCCACCGCCTGAATCAGAATAATACCCCACGGCCATAATCGAAATTATTTCATCGACCGAACCGTTAGTTAATCCAGCCAAGGCTGACAAAAAATCTTTTTTAACAATTTTAAGATTTTTGCTCACCTCCTCTTCACCATAAGCTAAACCATTACTAAGATCAGCGGCAAGATCGACAGCTACATGATAAACCTCTGGTCGCTCAACAGTTGAAGGGTTGGGGTTTCCCAACTCAACGACGATGCTTTGTGTTTGAGACACGGTTACTCCTTTTTGGTTCAGTTGTTAACGAACCACCTAAATCATAGTTTTTTGACCGACCTCGTCAAGACGAATATGCTTGACAGACGGGGTGTTTTTAAGGTATTATTTTAAGATTCGCTCACCTAAAAGTGTTAAAAACAACCGCTTTAATTAGCGGTTGTTTATTAATATCTTAAAAAAATTCTTTAATTTCACTTAAATCATTTTCGCCAAAATCCACGTCCCTATCAAATACTGTACGATCATGCTAACACACCACGTTACGAGCATCAAAAACGACATGGGAAAACAACTATAAGTCATAAGCATACCAATAATCGACATTAAAATAAAAACACTAGCAAAACCTAAAATATTCTTATTTGGCGAAGGATTAGGTAGGCATACGGAAAAAAAACAAATTTTTCCGCCTGAAGTAGCCCAAACCTTTGACATAACTAAACCAGACAAAAACGGACAAACAAACATCAATGACATTAAAGGATCAGACCACGGTCGAAAAAGTGCTGTGGCATACTCGGCCGCAAGCCCAGGAAAAGTTTCCCCCCAAAGCATATTAAGAACAAAACCAACCACAGCCATAGCCAAACCAGCCACTAAACCAGAAAAAAGAACTTTTTTCATAAATTAAAATTCTCTTTTCGGCTTTCCGTTGGGCGGTGTCCGGGAGATACTGATTTAGTTTCCGATTGACGTTACGTTTCAGTTCTCGACCGATAGTCGATTTGTCTCGTTTGAGACGTTTGGCAATATCACTATTTGTCATGCCTTTTTCCTTGAGCTTGTAGATTTTGTCACGTTCCTTTTGTCCTAATTGTTTGTAAGTTTGCTTGTGCATAATCCTTTGAGTATACTACCCAAAGTTGCACTTCTAAATTGATTATACGATTGAATAATTTATTAATTTCCAATATCATTATGCCACATGTCTTTATCCTGGACAACCGTTAAAAAACCCATCATTGCTCTCTCGCCCATGGCCGATCATACTGATTCGGCTTTTTGTCGAATTGTAAAACATTTGTCACCAGCAACAATTGTTTTTCACGAAATGGTTTCGGCCGAGGCCGTCGTCCGTGGCAATGAAAAAACTTGGGGTATGGCAGAAATTCATCCAAGCGAACGGCCACTGGTACAACAAATTTTTGGCGGCGAGCCGGAAATTATGGCTCAAGCCGCCAAAATGATTGTCGAAAAATTTCAGCCCGAAGCCATTGATATCAACATGGGTTGTCCGGCTCGCAAACTTACTAATAATTTTAACGGTGCCGCCCTCATGCGCGAGCCAGAACGAGCGGCCGCAATCGTCCAAGCCGTCAAAGCCGCGATTAAGGTTCCGGTTTCAGTCAAAATGCGTTTGGGCTGGAATGATCCAACTGAATGTCTAACCTTTGCTCCGATCATTGAAAAAGCCGGGGCTGATTTAATTTCCCTTCATGGTCGAACCAAAAAACAAGAATATTCTGGCCGGGCTGATTGGACCATGATCAAACGAGTTAAAGAATTGGTTTCAATTCCGGTCCTTGGTAATGGCGATGTGGTTTCGGTCGAAGACGCAAAACGGGTTTTAGAAACTGGTGTCGACGGAATTTTGATTGGCCGTGGTGCCCTCGGTAACCCCTGGATTTTTCGCGATATTGAAAAAACCTTAGCCGGTCAAGAAATAAAAAAAATTACTTCTGCCGAACGTGCTGAAATAATTCTTCTTCATGCTCAATATTTTCTGGAACAAAACCCTGGTAAAAATTTAACCAACTTTCGCAAACACTTGGTTTGGTATTTTAAAGGAGCCGAAGGTGCCAGCAAAATCCGCCAATCGATTAGTGGACTTAAAACTCTCGATGAGCTTAAAATAATTTTAAGTAAGTTTGAGTAACGCGGCGAGATCCCTCTCGTGGCGCTCGGGATGACAAAGTCAAAAAAATGACGAAAAATAAAATCCCCTTCACCCCCTTAAACCCCTTATTCCCCCTCTGTCCATTCCGTAATCTTCCCGGCCGCAATTTCAATTGGATCAGCCGTTCGCAGATTTCTAATCTGCTTTTTTGTTAGAATGGAAAAATGTTTAACCTCAACTAGATATTCCGGAATATAATAAACTTCTTCTTTGGTGGTCATCCAATCGAGATGATCAAATCTTTTTAAATTAACTGGCAAGGAAAAACTGCGTAAATTTTTTCGACCAAAGTCATCGAGGTATTCGTGAAAATAACTCATGACTAATTCACGGATGGAATTATAAACCGGTTCGCGATAACGCAAAACCGCATGATTGGTTTTAGAAATCGCTCCCCACTTACCGTCTTTTTTAAAAACTGTAATCACGTGATCAAAATCAATTCTATTAGCCGTCAAATCTAAAATCAGCGGTGGCTGACCATTAACTCGCAAAGCCAAAGCCGCCAAAATCGCCCCCTCGATACAATGGCAAACTCGACGTTCCAAAACCATCATTGGCGAAAAAACCGTATCGCCCTCAGGCTCAAAATTCATTTTCAGTTGATCCAAAAAATTCTGAATTTTAACCGGCGTATTTAAAGTTTTTAAAAGTTTATACTCCTTATTAGGCAAAATATTTTTCATAGGTGTTTATAGTTTAACAAAAATTAAACTATTGACAAAATAATTATTTTTTGTTGAGATTTAACAGGTTTCTGAGAAAAATCCCTCAACACCAACCACTCTTTTGAGGAAGACGATGTCGACTCCAGAATTTCTCCCGTGCTACAAAGCCATAGTTGAATACATCGGCTCACTTCCGAACAACGTTCACGTATCGGAAACTCTAAAAAAATTCAATAAAAACACAACACGATTCCGTTAGTTTGAAACCGAACCACGAATGATTAGATAAGGACGCTTAAATTATTTTCTGAACTATTCAGACAATGACTCAAGTGTCTTTTTTGTTTGAAAATAAGGGTTTTATCGTTGATTGAACACACTTCACCC
>JAZDEQ010000051.1:0-22925 GCA_043808565.1 Candidatus Uhrbacteria bacterium
CCGCTCAACCTTGACAAAAATTCAAAAAAATGACTATAATTAACCAACTTTGGAGCCCTCCAAAGCCACCCCCGCGGCCGCCTTTCTTGGCAGCCCATCTCCAACTCCCCGGAGAAACCATGGATGATTCCATTATCGCCAGCACCCGGCCGGAAGATCAACCGACGAGCCACGAAGGTGGTCAAACTGCACCCGAGACAGACGCTCTCCTTTCGGTTCTCACTGGAATCGTCAGGGAATGTGCTGCTCAGGACGGTCTCCAGGTCTGCCTCATAAGCCTAATTCGGGCTGCGATCGAAACCGGCAACCCGGTTGTTCTGGCCGGAATAGCCAGATGGGCCGACCTTCACGGGCTATCGCAGCCGTTCTGGATCCGAGTCCGGGTCCTAGAGAAGCGAAGCTTTGTGCTTCGCGCCATGCTGTCTAGTCCTTTTTTTCGATACTTTACATCGGAACGAACAGATCCCGCTTTCTGCAATTGAATCTCGACCACTCTCGGTCACCGCCCCGCCTACCATGGTGGGGTTTGCTGTTTTAAAAAACTAAGGCCTTTCTTAAAGAGACGGCCGGAATAGTTGGGAAATGGGCGACCAAAAGACCTTCGGTCGCCTCGTGAAAACCATCGATGGTTTGACCACTTAATCTTGGTCGAAGTAACTCGGCGAAACGCTCGCTCAAAGCAAAACGCATTAATTTCAAAACGTCGTCAGATAAAAGTCGGGCCGAAAACCACTGTTCTTTGTCGGCTTCAAGGCACGCCAGGCAAATAACTCCGCCTTTCAAAGCGTGCCAATGAAATTCGCCGGGTTTAATTTGATTCAAACACTGCAAACAAAAATTAAGTTCCGGTCGATAGCCGAGTAATGATAAAAGTTTTAAAGCAAAGGCCGAGAGAACGAAAGCAGCGCGTTCGGAAGTTAGGTCTGGAGCTTTGTGCAAAAAAATTAAAAAATTTTTTACCTCTTCGTATAAAAACTTATCGACCTCTCGCTCGTGTGTACCCAAATCAACCAGCTGAAGTACATGGTGTGCTACCAATGATTTTGACAGACTATCGTAGAGACCAACAAACGATCTTTTTCGTTCCACCCCAGCTACGGTTTCGTGAACTCGACCGTGAACGATGAGTAACTCAACCTCGGCGCAAAATTCCAAATGTGGTGAAAGTTTAGCCAAAGGTTTGCGCGCTCCCCGAGCCACCATTTCAATCTTGCCATGTTCCTGCGTCAAAACCGAATAAACGCGATCTGACTCCCGCCAGTCGCGTTTAGACAAAACTATTCCAGTGGTGTGATACAAAATCGACACAAACTACAAAATATAATTTCCCTTCTCTCGTCGCCACGATGGGGGAAGGGTTAGGGATGGGGGCTGAAATATTGTTCCAAAATCAACATAGCCGCAATGGCGTCCTCATCAGCCACCGCACCTTCTTCTCGCTGCAACCGAATACTTTCTGACGAAGTGTAAGATTCATCTTCTTCAAAAACCGGAACTGTTACAACCGCTCTAATTTTTTCAATGAAAGCCCGAGTCTTATTCAACTGCTCTGGACCGTGATGGCCCCCAGTCGAAAGCGGTACACCAACAACAATTTGCTGATAATCTTCTCGAGTAACCATTTGACTAATCTTTTTAATAGTTTCTTCGCCTAAATTTTGAATGACCTCTAATGGCACAGCTAAACCAACCTCAGAATCACCCAAAGCTAAACCAATTTTTTTGTCGCCGTAATCGATTCCTAATAGTCGCATAAAATTAATCAACACGGTTCCCCCTCTCTCTTACGAAGGAGAGGGGGAGAACGTGCTTAGCCGAAGGGGGTGAGGTCAAGGTAACAGCGTCAAAATCTCATGCCCTTTCTTAGTTACAACAACTGTCATCTCAAAATGAGCCGCCAAACTGCCATCCTTAGTTATTACTGTCCAACCGTCATCGGCAGTCACAACTTCTCCGCTTTTCATAGCAATCATTGGCTCAATAGCCAAACACATTCCTGGTTTAAGAGGAAAACTCCGAGCTTTGCGAGAAATAAAATTTGGAATATTCGGTGATTCGTGGACAGCATGACCAACTCCGTGACCAACTAAAGCCATAACAATTCCGTAACCGTGCGGCTTAATATAATTTTCAACAGCCGAACTAATATCTCGAACATCTCCGCCCGATTTAACCGCTCGAACGCCGGCAAAAAGTGCTTCACGAGTAACCTCCATTAATTTTTTAGCGGCTGGAGAAATTTCACCAACCGCCACCGATACTGCCATGTCAGTAAAAAGTCCTTTGTATTCACAACCAATATCAAGACTAACAATTTCTCCGGCCTTAAGTTTTATATTTCGATCAGCTGAACCGTGAACTACTTCTGGTCCGATCGAAACACACAAAGTCGAAGGAAAGGGCGGATCTTCTTTTGAACCACAAAAACCTTTAAAAGATGGTACCGCCCCAGCTGCCCGTAAAGATGCTTCAGCAATCTCATCAAGCTCACGAATACCAACTCCTGGCCGGACTGCACGAACCGCCGCCGCTAAAGCTTGGGAAAGAATTTTTCCACCTTCACGCATGATTTTTATTTCGTCGTCGGTTTTAATAAGTGACATAACATTATTCAAAAATTTTCTTCACCTCTGCGGCCACTTCTTCAATCGTACCCGAACCATCCACTCGATGTAAAATTCCCATTTCTGAAAATCGTCGAGCTACTGGTTCAGTTTCTTGATGATAAATTCCTAAACGCTCTTTAATAACTTCTGGCACATCATCTGACCGACGAATTAAGTTGCCATCACAATGATCACACTTACCAGCATTTTTTGGTGGCACGTGTTTTAATTGAAAGCCACAACGACATTTATCACACTGTACTCGACCAGAAAGACGCTCAACTGATTGCTCGTCAGAAATTTCTAGAAGAATAACCTGAGTTGGCTGAATAGATTGCAGAAACAATTCGGCTTGGGCCATAATTCTTGGAAAACCATCCAAAATCCAACCACCGGCTGCATCAGCCCGATCGAGTCGTGATTTAACAACAGACAAAGCCACTTCATCTGGAACTAATTTTCCATTATCCAAAAAATCTTTAGCTAAATTTCCCGCTTCTGACCCGCCGACAATTTCATCACGGAGCAAAGCGCCCATAGAAATCGCTGGAATACCTAATTCCTTAGCCAAAATTTCGGCCTGTGTTCCCTTGCCAGATCCTTGCGGACCCATAATAAGAATTTTATTCATAAATGCCCGAATAGTATAGCAGGCTTTAGCCCAAAAACGACAGAGGATAACTGTTAATCTTTATTTGAATCAAAAAAATCGCCGCGCTGACGATTTTTTTAAATCTTTAATTAGGTTGTTTACAACTCATACTCTCTCATCGACAATTGCGCCTCAATCTGCCGGATGGTTTCGATAACCACATTGACCACAATCAAAATTGAAGTACCGCCAATAACTAAACTACTATTACCCGTTAAAGTTTGAAGCGAAAGCGGCAAAACAGCAATGATGGCTAAAAACAAAGCACCGGCTAATAAAATACGATTAGAAACAAAATTTAAGTAATCGGCTGTTGGTTTGCCTGGCCGAATACCTGGAATAAAACCGCCTTGCATTTGTAAATTTTCAGCCACCCGATCAGGATTAAAAATAACGGCCGTGTAAAAGTAAGTAAAACCAAAAACCAATAAGAAATAAACCACGCCATAAACAACTTGATTATCAAACATGGTCATGGTAAAAGTTGCGGCTTGACGTAGCCATTCGCTTTTAGCAGCTGAAAAAAATTGAGCAAAAACCCTAGGGAAAAGAATAATCGAAATAGCAAAAATGATCGGGATAACCCCAGCCATGTTAACCTTAAGAGGCAGATGATTGGCTACTCCACCAAAACCAGAGACTCGACCACCACGAGCATACTGCACTGGAATATTGCGTTGAGCTTCTTGCATAATTACCACACCGACAATTGTCACGATCACTACAACTGCAAAAAGAATCATGGTAATTATTTGTGAGCGATCAAAAACCGCGACTGACCTTTGTAAAAACTGTGGCAAACCAGCAGCAATACCAGCAAAAATCATAATGGAAATTCCATTACCTACATGCTTTTCAGAAATCAATTCGCCAAGCCACATAATAAAAATTGTGCCAGCTGTCATGGATAAAATAGCTAAAATAACCGTTGATAAATCTGTCTGACTGAAAACTGTCGGCGCTTGCTGACGCAAAAGAATCATCATACCGTAAGCTTGAAACACAGCCAAAGGCACAGTCAGCCAACGGGTCCAACTATTAATTTTTTGCCGACCTTGTTCTTCCTTTTGCATCTCTTCCAATTTAGGCACGATCATGGCTAGAAGCTGAAAAATAATTGAAGAAGTAATATATGGAGCCACGCCCAAAGCGACAATCGAAAAATTTTCCAAGGTGCCACCAGAAAAGATATTAAGCAAACCAAAAAATTGATTATTTTGAAAAAATGAGGTCAAGGCACTGGCATCCATACCAGGCACAGGAATGTGTGCGACGATACGAAAAATCACCAACAGCGCCAAAACAAAAAGCACGTTATTTCTCACTTCGGGTGTGTGAATAATGCGCTGAAGGATCATAAATTTTATTTGGCAATAATTTCGCCACCGGCTTTTTTAATTTTTTCCTCAGCTGATTTTGAAACCAAACATCCCTTAATAATCAAACGGTGCTTAATTTCTCCATCACCTAAAATCTTTATACCAGATCCGATAGAATTAACCAATTTTTTAGTCGCAATCAATTTTGGCGTAACTGTGGCCCCATCGGCAAAATGTTTGACCAAAACCGCCAAATTAACTACTGCTGGTTTTTCTTCTAAACTCTGGAAGCCTCGTTTTTTTGGTAATTTCAACATTAAAGAACGCAAACCTTTGAGCTGAAGACCAGAACGACCGCCAGAACGGGCTCTTTGACCCTTAACCCCTCGACCAGAATAAGAACCAGTTGAACCTAAACCGCGGCCAACTCTTTTTTTGGTTTTCTTTGATCCGACCGAAGGTTTTAAATTATGCAAAGCAAGAGTCATATTGTTATTTTTTTTATTTGACCTCTGGAGAAACTGTCTTTAACGGAAGACGTAAGCGTTTAAAAGCTTGAATAGTAGCTTTGGCAACGTTAATTTTATTTGCCGAACCTAAAATTTTACTAACCGCATTTGGTACACCACCGAGCTCTAAAACCAAACGCACCGCACCGCCAGATTTTAAACCAGTACCTTTAGGAGCTGGTTTTAAAAGAATAATCGCAGCACCAAATTTTTCTTCAACGGCGTGTGGAATAGTTCCTTCAACCATGGGAATAACGAAAACTTTTTTCTTAGCCTGACGAAAAGCTTTTTCTACAGCCATGGCCACATCAGCACCTTTAGCTACACCAAAACCGACTTTGCCAGCCCGATTGCCAACAATAACCGCGGCTCGAAAACGCATCCGTTTTCCACCAGCGGTAACACGAGTAACCCGTGAGAGTTCTAAAATTTTCTGGTCATACTCTTTAGGTTCTCGGCTATCACGATCATCTCGACCGCGACCTCGTCCACCACCGCCACCAGGACCACGCCCACGATTACCGCCACCGCCGCCGCCACGTCCAGCTCGCCCACGATTACCACCGACATGCTCTGGACGTCCAGCTTGACCAGAAACAGCCGGAGTGTTTACTGGCTTGGCTTCGTTATTAGTAACTTGAGTTGTTTGTTCTTCGGACATAACATTTAAAAAATTAATCCGCCTTCTCTGGCCCCATCGGCCAAGGCAGCCACTACGCCATGATATCGATAACTACCGCGATCAAAAACCACAGCTTCAATACCCTTTTCCTTAGCCCTAACAGCTAAAATTTTTCCCACTTCTTTGGCTTTTTCTAAATTACCACTACCTTTTTGAGCAAAATCAAAATCAGACGCCGTGGCTAAAGTTTTTCCAGCAACATCGTCAATTAATTGAAGATAAAAGTGCTTCAAACTTCGCTTTACGGTCAATCGAGGTTCTTTTTCAGTTCCTGTAATTTTAGCTCGTACTCTTTGAGCCCTGAGTTTAGCCAAATGTCTTTTTCTGGCAATAGGATTTTTTACTTTCATAAAATATCATTTTTTAAGCCGCTCCGGCCTTTCCGGTCTTGCCAGCCTTTCGACGAACTATTTCATCACTATATTTAATACCTGTACCTTTATAAGGTTCTGGTGGTCGAATTCGGCGAAGACGGGCAGCGGTTTCTCCAACCAACTGTTTATCAATACCGCTTAAAGTAACCAAATTTTTTTCCACTACAGCGCTCACACCATCTGGCAAGGGAAAATCAACCGAATGAGAAAAGCCCACATCAATCACTAACTTTTTTCCAACCAAATTAGCTTTATAACCCACTCCGTTAATTTCTAGGACTCTAATAAAACCTGTGGTTACGCCCTTAATCACGTTCTGTAAAAGAGCACGAAAAGTTCCCCAGAGCGCCTTTTCAGACTTAACTTCGGGGTGTTTAACCGACATTTTTATTTCTTCGGCTTCTTGAATAAAACTAACACATTCTGGAAGCTGTAAAAACAAACTGCCCTTTGGCCCTTTAACCGTAAGTTTTTTGCCGTCCACGACCATGTCGACACCGGCCGGAAGTTTAATTGGTTTTGATCCTACTCGAGACATACTAAAAAAATTATTTAAGCCACTTCACAAATTACCTCACCGCCAAGCTTTCTGGCTCGGGCTTCTTTATTGGTCATAAGACCATTTGAAGTAGAAACTATAGCTAAACCTAAACCGGACAAAACTCGTGGCAAATCACCATTTTTCATATAGATTCGGCGACCTGGCTTGGAAATCCGTTTAATCATTTTGATAGCCGGATCGCGACGATCGTATTTCAAAACCATCCGAATGACTGGTCGCCCAGCCTCAGTTATAGCTTCGGTTTTTAATACAAAGCCTTCTTTTTCCAAAATCTTTCCTAAACTAAACTTTATTTTGGAAAAAGGGAAAGTAATTTCGAACTTACGTACCGCTTGAGCGTTACGAAGCCGAGTCAACATGTCAGAAATGGGATCGGTCAACATATTTTCAAAATATTTTACCAACTAGATTTTTTAATACCCGGAATTTGTCCGCTGTTGGCTAACTCGCGAAAACAAATGCGACATAATTCAAAATCTCGAATATATCCATGATGTCGCCCGCAACGCCAACAACGATTAACATGACGGGTAGGAAATTTTTGTCGAAGACGCGATTTAGCGCGCTGATTTTCTGTTGCCATATTTTCTTTTACTTCTTACTGTCAGTTTTCTTAAAAGGAAAGCCTAGGGAAACCAGTAAACTCTGGCCTTCTTTCTTATTTTTAGCAGTTGTAGTGATGGTTACTTGTAAACCGTGAATAACCTCAATTTCATCTGGCCGAATTTCTGGAAAGGCCATGTGCTCTTTAAAACCTAAAGAATAATTACCTTTTTCATCAAAAGCCTCTGGTGAAATTCCTCGAAAGTCGCGAACCCGCGGCAAAGTGATGTGGACTAATTTATCCAAAAAATCCCACATGCGCTTGCCACGAATTGTTACTTTCATGCCAATGACCATGCCTTTTCTAATCTTAAAATTAGAAATTGAAATTCGCGCCTTACATCTAACCGGTTGCTGACCAGTAATGCGACGCAGAGTGGCTTCAGCTGTTTCCAGATATTTAGCTTCTTTAATTCCTTGTCCTAAACCAACGTTAATTGTTACCTTGGTTATTTTTGGGACTGACAAGAAATTTTTCAAACCAAATTCTTCCATAAGCTTAGGCACGGCGGTTTCTTTGTAATACGTTTGGAAAGACATAATTATTCAATATCTTCAGAAGTGCCGGCATGACGCAAAACCCGCACTTTGATTTTTTTACCGTCTTTTTCAATTATTTTCCAACCAACCCGCCCGCTAATTCCGCTTTTAGGCGAAACTAGTTGTAGGTTAGAAAGATTAAGCGGAGCTGGAAAAGAAATTTTTTGTCCGGCTTCACCTTGTCGACGAGACTTTAAATGTCGAGTAGCCAAATTCAAACCCTCAACCACTACTCGTTCGAGCTTGGGGAAAACTTGCAAGACTTTACCTTGCTTACCCTTATCTTTACCCGCTAAAATGCGGACTGTGTCACCGGTTTTAATCTTCATATAATTACAGAACTTCAGGAGCCAAAGAAATTATTTTCATAAAACCCTTAAGGCGTAATTCTCTGGCCACTGGACCAAAAATACGCGTACCTTTTGGTTCTTTGTTCTTTGGATCAATAATTACCGCAGCATTTTCATCAAAACGAATATAAGTCCCATCAACTCGACGAGTTTCTTTTCGTGTACGTACAATAACTGCATGGACTACATCGCTTTTTTTAATGGTAGCGTGAGGTGTGGCAATTTTTACTGTGGCCGTAACCACATCACCCAAACGAGCGTAACGTTTTTGATAACCACCCTCAACCCGAAACATTTGAAGCTTTCGGGCTCCAGAATTATCGGCGACATTTAACATGCTACGAAGCTGAACCATATCTTTTTTAAATTAAACCGCTGACTTTAAAACTTTTAATAAACGCCAACGTTTATCCCGAGAAAGTGGACGACATTCAGAAAATTCAACAAAATCTCCAGGTTTGGCCTCTTGTTTTTCGTCGTGAACTTTATAATGACGACTAACAATATAACGCTTTTGGTATTTGGCGTGTAGCACCGTCCGATCAACATTAACCACAATAGTTTTGGTCATTTTGCTGGAAAGGACCAAACCCTGAAAAACACGTGGAGTTTTATTTTCTTTTTGTAACATAAGCTATTTAACTTTGATTTTACCAAGAAAGGTTTTTGCACGAGCAATCGTTTTTCGCACCTCTCTAATTTTCCGAACCTGAGAAAGTTGGTGGGCCGAAAGAGCTGAGCACAAAGAACGTTTTTCGTCTTTTGCTTCTTGTAGGGCTTTATTTAAAGCCTCGAATGACGCTTTTTGCATTTCTTTCGGATCCATATTAAATCTCTTCGTTGGTTATAATCTTAGTTTTAATCGATAACTTATAAGAAGCCAAATTCAAGGCCTCAGTGGCCACTTTTTTATCTACTCCAGCCATTTCAAACATTACTGTACCAGCTCGAACTACCGCCACATAATGATCAACTGCACCTTTTCCTTTACCCATAGGCATTTCCGCACCCTTGGAAGTAACCGGGTGATCGGGAAAAACCCGAATCCAAATTTTACCACCACGTTTAATGGAGCGGGTCATGGCTCGACGAGCAGCCTCAATTTGTCGCGAGGTTACCCAGGCTTCAGCCATGGCTTTCAAACCAAAAGCTCCAAAGGCCAAAGTATTTTTTTGCGTAGCTAAACGCTTGCCGCGACCTCGGCCCTTATGCCATTTGCGATGTTTTACTTTTTTCGGAAGCAACATAAAAATCTTTCAAACTTATTCCTCTTTTTTAATTTCGCTACCTGGACGCTCGAAAATTTCCCCACGGTTAATCCAAACCTTAACCCCAATCGCCCCATAAATAGTCCTGGCAGTTACCGTGGCAAAATCAATATCTGCGCGCAAGTTATGCAAAGGAACTTTACCTTTGGCCAATGTCTCGGTTCGAGCAATTTCAGCTCCGTTCAATCGACCGCCTAAAGTAATTTTCACACCTTCAGCTCGGGCCTTAAGGACTCGTTCAATCGCCTGTTTCATGGCTCGACGAAAAGGAAAACGTTTTTCAATATCAGCCGCAATCTGTTGACCAACAATTTGTGCCGAAAGAGAAGGTCGAGCCACTTCTTTAACATTTAACGAAAGCGCCACTCGACGACCGCGGAAAAATTTTTGTAAAATCTTTTTCTTTAATTCTTCTACTCCGGCTCCGGCTCGACCAATAATCACACCTGGTTTAGCAGAAAAAATAACTACACTAACCTGTTGCCGTGTCCGTTCAATCTCGACCCGATCAACCATGGCGTCATGTAATTCTTTATTTAAAAAGTCACGAATTTGTACGTCTTCACGCAAGAATTCTTTAAAACTATCATTTCTGGCAAACCAAATCGCATCCCAAGATCGGATGGTGGAAAGACGGAAAGCTTTTGGATGTACTTTATGACCCATAAAAATTAAGAATTCTTTTTGGTAACTTTTGACTTTTTTGATTTAATTTCTTTTTGATCGGCGATCTTTTCTGAAAGGGTAAGAGAAATATGAGAAGTACGATGACGAATTTGATTTGCTCGACCAAAGGCTTTGGGTGTCCAGCGTTTAAAAACTGGTCCGCCATCAGCTGTAACGGTTTTGATAAACAAAATTTCTGGAGAAAGTTTAAAATTATGCTCCGCGTTAGCTTGAGCTGAACGCAAAAGTTTTAAAACTGGTTTTGCAGCCAACTGTTTCATTAAAGAAAGACGAGCTTTGGCTTCAGCAATATTAAGACCACGAATGGTATCAATCACCAATCTAACTTTTCGCGGCGACATACGAATAAATCTTGCTTTGGCTGAGATATCCATAAAAAATTATTTTTTAGTAGCCGGAGCTGAGGCGGCTGGCTTGGCTGATGCTTCTTCGGCCTTCTGAATCTTGCCACCATGACGAATAAACTTTCTGGTTAACGCAAATTCACCAAGTTTATGACCAACTGTCTCTTCAGTAGCCCGAACCAAAAGAAAATCCTTACCATTATGAACCATAAAACTAAGCCCCACCATTTCTGGAGTAATTGTTGATGATCGCGACCAAGTTTTGATTGAGGTCCGACTGCCTGGAGCTAACTTTTGAATCTTAACCAAAAGTTTTTTATCGGTGTAGGGTCCTTTTTTTGAACTTCGAGACATAACGTAAATAATTATTTAGCCGAACTACCGACAAAACGCCCCTTAGGTCGACGCTGAACAATAAGTTTATCTGAGGCTTTTTTGTGACGAGTTTTAACACCCAAAGCCGGCTTACCTTGTGGAGTTTTTGGATGTTTAAGACCAATAGGATTTCGACCTTCACCACCACCGTGTGGGTGATCAACTGGGTTCATGACTTTACCACGTACTGTTGGACGAAAACCACGATGTCTAGTTCGTCCGGCTTTTCCCCAACGAACCAAACCATAATCTGGATTAGAAATTTGACCAATGGTCGCGGCGCAATTTTCAGACACCATGCGAACTTCACCAGAAGGTAATTTTAAAGTTGCTCGGTTACCTTCAATGGCTAAAAGCTGGGCTGTTGCCCCAGCTCCGCGAACAATCTGGCCGCCCTTACCTGGCTCGAGTTCAATATCGCAAACATTAATACCAACTGGAATATTTTTTAAAGTCAAACGATTACCAATCTTTATTTCTCCTTGACCTTGAGTAGAAATTATAACTTCACCAACTTTTAAACTTTGAGGGGCAACAATATAACGTTTTTCGCCATCTTTATACTGAAGAAGCATAAGACGAGCCCCGCGATTTGGGTCATATTCAATAGACACAATCTCAGCTGGGATATCAAATTTTTCTCGTCGAGCGTCAATTATTCTGAGTGAACGTCTGGCTCCGCCACCACGATGTCGAACAGTAATTTTACCGCCAGAACGACCAGACTTTTGCTTACGAAAAAAATTCAAAGTTTTTTCTGGTTTAGTTTTTGTAATATCAGCAAAAGACTGAACGCTGGAAAGGCGTCGACCGTTACTAGTAGGTTTATAATTTCTAATAGGCATAACAATCAACTAAATACTTTCGTGAACATTAATAGTTTTTCCCTTTGGTAAACAGACTATGGCTTTTTTCCAGGCTTTCTTTTTACCATGGAAACGGCCAAAACGAACTGGTTCACTACGAACTTTTTGGGTTTGAACTTTAACTGGTGCAACACCATAAATGGCCTTAACAGCCGCAGCTACTTCAACTTTATTAGCCTGAGGATTTATTTCAAAAACGTATTGACCCGCTGAAGTTAAAGTTGCGGTTTTTTCTGTTACTAAAGGTCGAAGTAAAACATTGGCCAGAGTTTCAGGAATCGTTTTAGACGGCTTGCTAGTTTTTTCTTTTTTGGTTTCGATTTTCTTTTCAACTTTTTCTTTGGATTTACTTTCGATCTTTTTTTCATCAGCCACAATAGTTGAAGCTGTTTTGCTTCCAAGATCTTTTTCTTTTTCTTTTTTAAAGCGATCTAAAAATCCCATAACATTTTTTATTTGCTATAAATCTTTTCCAAAGCTTCAACAGCCGCCTGAGACATCAATACGGTTTCATTATTTAATAAATCAACAATATTTAAACTTTTAACTGAAAGGGCTTTAACGTCAACTAAATTTCTGGTCATTTTATTAATTGCTTTGTTTTCTGATTCAGCTACTACCAAAACCCGACGATTAATTGGCAAAACCTTAAGCATGGCCGCCACTAATTTGGTTTTTGCTTCAGGAAAAATCAAAGAGTCAACAACAACCATTCGATTATTGGCTACTTTATCAGAAAGAACCATGGCTAAGGCTTTTTGCTTTTCAACACGATTAATTTTAATAGAAAAATTACGCTCTTTAGTAGGACCAAAAGTTATACCGCCACCAACCCAAATTGGTGAACGAGTTGAACCTTGACGAGACTGACCAGTACCTTTTTGTTTTCGAGGCTTGCGTCCACCGCCACGAACTTCGCCTCGTCCTTTAGTATGCGCCAAAACCTGACGAGTATTTGCTTCTTGAGCCATGGCAACTCGATGAACTAATGCCTGATTAATTTTAACTTCAAAACAATCTGAATTTAAAATTAATTCCTTTACTTCTTGGCCAGTTTGATTATATACCTTTACTTTTGCCATATAGTTTTACCTTCACGGGTTTGAATAAGAACCAAAGATCCGCGAGCGCCAGGCACAGCACCTTTAATAGCCAGAATCTGTTGATCTGGGTTAATCGAAACTATTTCTAAATTTTTTACAGTTATCCGGGCATCACCCATATGTCCACCCATTCTTTTACCTTTTGCTACTGGACCCTGGCGACGTGAAGCAATAGAACCAGGCATACGTAGCTGATCTTTGTGACCGTGTGAAGCTGGTGAACCGTGGAAACCATGACGTTTGACTACACCTTGAAAACCATGGCCTTTTGAAGTTCCAACGACATTAATTTTATCACCTGGCTCGAACATGGAAACTTCAATTTTATCACCGCGTTTTAAATCAGTAGAAGTAAGGCGAAACTCTTTTAAAGTTTTAATTAAAGATAAATCTTTAACATGCCCAGCTTCAGGCTGATTTAATTTTTTGGCAGTTTCACCACCAATTTGCACAGCTGTGTAGCCATCTTTTTCCATGGTTTTAACCTGAGTGACAGTACAAGGAGTAGCTTTAATCAAAGTCACAGGCACAACCATGCCGTCATCACGGAAAACTTGGGTCATTTCTAATTTTCTACCAAGAATGAATTTCATAAAACTTTTTTAAACAAGACTTGCGGTAATTTAAAAGCCAGAAGCCGTAAGCATTTTTATTTCTCTGAAAAATTACTAAACAGAGCCAAAATTTGCTGACAACTTCTAGCCTTTAGGCAGTAAAGGCAATTTTAAACTTAATTTAATGAATAAACCCCTTATAAACAGACATTAGAAGCTGAAAAGGAAGGTTTTCGTAATCAATAATCTGATTTATTCTTACGAGCTTTCTTCCTAGTTCTAAGGCTGTATAGTTTGTTACATTTTTATTTCTATGTCAACCCCGGCCGGCAAATTCAAACTCATCAAAGCATCCATGGTTTTTTCGGAAGGATCAAAAATATCGATCAACCGTTTATGGACGCGCATTTCGTACTGATCGCGGGCATTCTTATAAACAAAGGTGGAACGGTTAATGGTGTATTTCCTTTTTTCGGTTGGTAAAGGAATTGGGCCAAGAACCCGAGCACCAGAGCGTTCGGCTGTCCGCATGATAGTTTGAGCTGCCTGATCAATAATTTTGTGATCATAGGCGCGGATTTTAATACGAATCCGCTGGCGGCTTTCTTCTTCGGTTTTCTGGGTAGCGTGAGACACAGAGATAAAGATCAATTGTGGTCTGGAGACCGGTGTCGGAAGAAGGAAATTTTTCCCCTCACCCGATTCCGGTCTCCAGACCGGAATAATTTATTTGGTAATTTTGGTTACGGCACCAGCTCCAACAGTTTTACCACCTTCGCGGATAGCAAAACGTTGATTTTCTTCAAGAGCAACTGGTTGAATGAGCTTAACGGTAATATCAGTAGTATCACCAGGCATGACCATTTCTGTTCCCTCTGGAAGAGTGAGCTCGCCAGTTACGTCGGTTGTACGGATATAAAACTGTGGTTTATAGCCATTGAAAAATGGCTTGTGACGACCACCTTCTTCTTTAGACAAAACGTAAATTTTAGCTTGAAATTCTGTGTGTGGAGTAACCGAACCGGTTTTGGCCAAAACCATACCACGTTCGATATCTTCCTTTTTAACACCGCGCAAAAGCAAACCAGCGTTATCGCCAGCCATACCTTCGGCCAAGGACTTGTTAAACATTTCAATGCCAGTAACCACGGTTTTAGATGGCTCTGGTTTAAGGCCGACTAATTCAACTTCCTCGTTAATATGAATAATACCGCGCTCAATACGACCTGTGGCCACTGTGCCACGACCTTCAATAGAGAAAACGTCTTCGACAGCCATAAGAAACGGCTTATCGACTTCACGAACTGGTTCTGGAATAAAAGTATCTAAGGCGTTCATTAAATCCATGATTGGTTTGGTAACTGCGTCATCGGTAGGATTTTCCAAAGCCTTCAAAGCTGAACCACGGATAATTGGTGTGGTATCGCCTGGGAATTCGTATTTTTTCAACAAATCACGAATTTCTTCTTCAACCAAATCAAGAAGCTCTGGATCATCAACCATATCAACTTTGTTCATGAAAACTACAATAGAAGGCACACCAACCTGACGGGCCAAAAGAATGTGCTCGCGAGTTTGAGGCATAGGACCATCGGCTGCAGAAACCACAAGAATGGCGCCATCCATTTGGGCGGCACCGGTAATCATGTTCTTAATATAGTCAGCATGTCCTGGGCAATCTACGTGGGCATAATGACGATTTTCGGTTTGATACTCACAATGGGCAGTAGAAATGGTAATACCACGAGCTTTAGATTCGGGTGATTTATCAAGATCATCGACACCTTTCTTTTGAGCGACTAAACCTTTAGCGCCAAGAACTGCTAAAATCGCAGCGGTTAATGTAGTTTTACCGTGGTCAACGTGACCAATAGTGCCGACGTTAACGTGCGGCTTGTTGCGTTGAAAAGCTTCGGCCATATTTTAGCTGTAATTAGCGGTTCTTGATTTTTGGTCCGATCTCGAGCTTCGGGCCAATTAATCCAAGAAAAACCGCAAAAATATTAGATTTTTTATTTTTTTTAAATAGCGGCAATAGTGTAACAAAACCCTTTAAAAAACGCAAGGGGCTAACCTTTCCACAGTTTGTCTACTCAATTGGTTCTAGATAGAACTGCTCTTCGCCGGGTTCGTCTTCGGGTTTTTTTGAGGCAGCAGAAGCAACAGAGGCATCGGAGGCAACAGGTATCTCGGAAACAGACGGAATTTCGTTGATTTGGGAACCAAACTTTTCTTCAACAATTTTTTGCTCAGATGGGCCGAATTTTGTGGCGTCCCAAGTCTCTGAATTATCACCAGCTGGTTTCATGGTTTCCCAAATATCCTTTGGAGTTTGCCAAGACGACGTTTCGTTGGTTTCTGGACGTTTTATTTCTTTGGATGGTTCGGATTCAAATTTAACATCGTCAGAAGGCGAATTGCCATTCGCCCCTACGGCCAATGATTCACGTGGGGTTTTCCAATCCTCGTCAAAATCAAAATGACCGTTCTCATTATAATAATCTTCCTCATCGTAATCATCGTCTGAATAATCATCGGTAAAATCATCGAAACCAGACGGTAAACATGGCTCTGGGTCAGATTGGACTGATGAGACGGCTAGCTTTTCATAAGCCTCTAAACCCATGAGAACATAGGTATCTTCCCCGTTTTGGTCAGTCACCACCAATCGATCGCCAGTGCGGCGGACAAGGTTTAAAAGTCGCTTAAATTGATTGTCCATAATGAGGTTATTTTGCGACCTTGAGAAACTAATGTCAAGGTCTGTTACGAATTACGAAAAGTACCGAATATACAAATTTTTTAATTCAAAAACACTCGCAATTTTTGCGAGTGGTTTTAATAAATTTTCATTTATATCTAAGATTTAACAACAACCTCCCAAATTATTTTAACTTATCTTCTGTAACCTTATCTGCTCCGTTCCTCGCCCTTAATAATCCAGGGATTTCCTCTCATTGTTCGCAAAAAACGAACATCATCGCCAACAACAGGTTGTTTGGGAGCTCCTGGCTGTGCGTGCATAAAATTAATACTCCCATCAGAATTCTTTACAGCAATACCACGATCTGCTTTTTTAATGTTATTCTACCATTATCAATAATTACTTGATCGCCTCTTACGGCAGTGACTTTTCCTTCTTGTACACCGGTAGTTTCTTCTTCTTTTCTGGTTTCACTAATTCCCATTTGTTGCATAGCAGACCCGAAGTCTATTTTTCTACCCATATTTTGAAAAATTAATTTTTAAAACCAACCTCATTTTACCCCCCCCCCTGTATTTTTACAAGGGTTTTATTAACACCTGAATAGGACAAATATGACCAATAGGACAACTAAAAATACCGCCATTTTTTGGCGGTATTTTTTTATTTTACGACTTACGCGTTTGGACGCAGAAGAATAAGGAAAGACTAAAGCTTTTCACAAAACGTACACGGCACACACTGAACGAAAAACAGAACAAAAAACACAAGCCTAAACAAAACCAAATACCTAATGTGTTAATCCCATTTTTTTTTCTCCTGTAAAAAATCTTCTATTTTAACACCGGCAATGCTGATTCGCTTTTTTAAATTTGGAAATTTTTCCAACAACTTTCTCGCCAACGATATAACACTTTCTGCGCTCCCTTCTTGCTCTTGTCCGTTTTTCCAACTAAACTCGTAAGCAATTTCATTCGAACTTTTTAAAATGGAATCAACAAAATTCACCTTCTTTTTTTCAACACTCCTAATAAAATTTTCGATAAAACCAAAAGCCTTTTCTTCACTTCCCAAAGCCTCGAAAAAAGAAACGTCGGCCCCTTTCCCATACCGCACTTCTAAAATCTTGTTTGCAGCTTCTTTCGGATCAACATCCGACCAGATATCTACACCAGTTATATAATAACTAAAGAATTGTCCACATCCCGAATCTGAATCTTGAACCACTTCTTGGTGAACTATTATTTTTCCTTCTGTTCCATAATATTTGTCAGTGGTTCTTCCATAACTATCACCATGACCGGTTAATTCGTCTCTTCGTTGTCTATCTCTAACTTCTTCCCCTGTTTTACGTTGGGTAATTGGCACATTAAGCATAGCTTCTATACACTCTAAAGCATCAAGTCCTTCCGGTATTGGAAATATTTTACCGAATTTTATATATTCAACCATTTTTCTTAATTTTTCCGGTATTTCTTTTTTGCCCCAATCTATTTCCCTACTCTTTTTGGCCTGATCCAATAATTTTGAAACTTCTTCTTTATATTGTAGATAAGTTTTTTTATCACAATACTCTAAAGGAAAGCCCCCGTCTCCTTCTTCATAACACCGGCCGGTTCTTAACCAACTCTCAGCATTATTTTTATATTCCGCTTCATCATTTCGGCGTTTTTCAATACCAGCAACAACAAAAGAACCTAAATACAAATCTGGAAGACCGTCAATTCCTTCATGCCCTGTTCTTCCTGATGTCGCAACCTCAATTAACTCATCTCCGAAAATTTGTCTTTCAAATTTTAAGTCTATAAAACTCCCCAGCGTTTTTCTTCCTTCAAGAATTTCCCTTTTTGCCAAAAGTCTTGCTATGGTTCTATCTTCTGTGGCTCCTTCACCAAAAGGAATTACCTGTTCACTTTTCCAGCCATGTGAATAATCATGAAACTCTTTAGTTACTAAAACTCCGGCAAAACCTGAACTCAGTCGGGGCATTAATTCTTTTTTTAAAAACTCTAATGCTGCTATTAGAGCCGCTTCGTTCTCTTTTTCAAAGTCTGCTTGCTCTCTAATTTTTTTAATTTCTCGTCTATTTGGCCTACTAATTAAGCCCCCCCCTCCCATGGTAATGGTCTTCTTGACATAAATTTAAATTAATTTTAAAAACTGACTTTATTTTACCCCCCCCCCCCCCCTGTATTTTGGCAAGGGTTTTATTAACAGGCGTTTGAATAAACAAAAAAGACCGCCGAAAATCGGCAGTCTTTTTTTTGTTTATCGGAATCACGAGGCCAGCCGTCGCTCGTGGCGAGCTATGGCTTGGCACGCGAGATTCTTCTCGGCTCGGAATGACAGGTCGAGTTGAGTTTATTTTTTTATTTTATCGTCTTGTGCCGGTTCTGGCGGCGACAATTTCTTCGGTAACATTTCGAGGGGCTTCTTCGTAGTGATCGAATTCCATGGTGTAGCTGGCACGACCTTGGGTCATGGAACGAAGCGAGGTGGCATAACCAAACATTTCGGCCAAAGGAACAATGGCTCGGATAACTTTGGAACCAGAACGATCGGACATTTCTTGAATTTGACCGCGCTTGGCATTGATATCACCGACCACCGAGCCCATGAAATCTTCCGGAGTAACGGCTTCGACTTTCATAACTGGCTCGAGCAAAATAAGACCGGCTTTTTTACAACCATCTTGAAAAGCCATGGAGCCAGCAATTTTGAAAGCCGCTTCTGAAGAGTCGACTTCGTGGTAACTACCATCAAAAACTGTAACTTTAACATCAATCAAAGGATAACCGGCCAACACACCGCGATCGGCGGCTTCGTGAGCGCCTTTATCAATAGGCGAAATGTATTCACGAGGAATTGAACCACCTTTAATGGCTTCGATAAATTCGTAGCCTTTGCCAGATTCGTTCTTTTCAATACGCAACCAGCAGTGGCCATACTGACCACGACCACCAGACTGACGAATATATTTACCTTCAGCCTCGGCTGAACCACGAATAGTTTCCTTAAAAGCCACCTGCGGTTTACCAACCGTAGCTTCAACGCTGAATTCACGTTTCATGCGCTCGACAATAATATCAAGATGTAACTCGCCCATACCACCGATAATGGTTTGCAAAGTTTCTTCGTCAGTATGAACTTTGAAAGTCGGGTCTTCTTCAGCCAACTTTTGCAAAGCAATGGCCATTTTTTCCTGGTCAACTTTAGTTTTTGGTTCAATAGCAATAAAGATAACTGGCTCGGGGAAAGTAATTGATTCGAGAACAATTGGATGATCTGGATCACAAAGAGTGTGACCGGTAAAAGTATTTTTTAAACCTACCGCGGCGGCAATTTCGCCGGCATAAACTTCATCAACATCTTCACGGGAATTAGCGTGCAAACGAACAATGCGACCAATACGCTCTCTTTCACCGGTGGCCGTATTTAAAACATAGGAACCAGCTTTAATCGTACCAGAATAGACACGAAAAAAAGCTAATTTACCAACAAAAGGATCGGCGGCAATTTTAAAGGCCAAGGCTGTGAAAGGCTCGCTATCTTTTGGCTCGCGCAAAATTTCAATTTCATGATTATCAACATCAAAACCTTTCATTGGTGGCACGTCCATGGGTGATGGAAGATAATCAACCACCGCATCGAGCATCATTTGGACACCTTTATTTTTAAGAGCACTGCCGCAAAGAATTGGAATAATTTGAACCGCAATACAAGCCTTGCGAAGAACGCGCTTTAAATCATCCAAAGGAATTTCTTCGCCAGCTAAATACTTGGTCATGAGGACTTCGTCGTTTTCAACAATAGCCTCAACAAGCTGAGCTCGATATTCTTTGGCCTTATCAAGCATTTCAGCTGGCACTTCTGATTCTTCAATTTCTTTGCCCATTTCATCTTTATAAATTTCGGCTTTCATGCGCAACAAATCAACAATACCGATAAATTTATCTTCAGTACCAATAGGCAACTGAATAGGATAAGCTTTTTTGGTTAAACGTGTATGAATAGACTCAACGTCTTTGAAAAAATCAGCACCGGTACGATCGAGTTTATTAATAAAACACAAACGCGGCACACCATAATCATCGGCATAACGCCAGTTGGTTTCAGATTGAGGCTCAACGCCAGCCACGCCATCAAAAATCACGCAAGCGCCATCAAGAACGCGAAGCGAACGCTTAACTTCAACAGTAAAGTCAATGTGTCCGGGAGTATCGATAAGATTAACGCGGTGGCCTTTCCAAAAACAAGTCGTAGCCGCGGCAGTAATGGTAATACCACGTTCTTGTTCCTGTTCCATCCAGTCCATGGTGGCCGCACCTTCGTGGACTTCACCGATTTTGTGTTTTTTACCAGTGTAATACAAAACCCGCTCAGAAACTGTGGTTTTGCCAGCATCAATATGGGCAATAATTCCAATATTACGAGTTTTTTCTTGGCTATATTCTCTTGGCATAAAAATTACTTTGTTACGAATTACGAAAAGCGCCGAATATACTAATGGTTTGAAACCAAAATTACCCCCAACTTCTTACCCTAAACAGCTAACCACCAAATTCGCATATTCGTTACTTTTCGTAATTCGTAACCCTGTATTAATTTATCGAGCAAAGTGGGCGAAGGCTTTGTTGGCTTCGGCCATGCGTTGGACATCGGCTTTTTTCTTAAAGGCATCACCCTCGCCTTTAGCGGCGGCCATTAATTCGTCGGCTAATTTTTGGGCCATAGGTCGGCCTTTTTTGGCTCGAGCCACATCTAAAATCCAACGGAACGACAAAGCCAAGCGACGTTCACCACGCACTGGCATAGGAATTTGATAGTTAGCACCACCAACTCGTTTGGATTTAACCTCAAGAGATGGCGAGGTGTTTTTGACAGCGTTTTCAAAAATCTCGACCGGATCGGCCTTGGTTTTTTCGGAAATAATATCAAAGGCAGTATAAACAATGGCTTGAGCCACGGTTTTTTTACCGTCTTCCATGATGTAGTTAATAAATTTGGCGACTTGAGCATTGCCGAATTTGGCATCTGGGGCAATATCTCGCGCCGAAGCAGATTTTCCACGCATAAATGTTTAACCTTCGGCCGGTTAGCTTCCCCGCCCCTCGATTGGCCTCGGGACTATCCCGAGGAATCATAGGCTGCGTGTTGGGTACTCCGCCGGAGGCATTGTTAAAGTGATGGAGTGGTGGAGTTGTGGAGTGACGGAGTGTTGGAATTTTTAATTCTTTAAGATGTAAAGAATTAAATATCTTCCATAACTCCACGACTCCATCACTCCAAGACTCCACGACTAGATTAATTACTTTTTAACTTTAGCTTTTGGTTTTTTGGCGCCGTAAATTGAACGACTGCGATTACGATTGGCTACACCCTGGGTATCGTAACGACCGCGAACAATGTGATAACGAACGCCAGGTAAGTCTTTAACTCGGCCACCACGAATCATAACAATGGAGTGCTCCTGAAGATTGTGGCCTTCGCCAGGAATGTAAGCAGTAACTTCCATACCATTAGAAAGTCGAACACGGGCAATTTTACGAATGGCTGAGTTTGGTTTTTTTGGTGTCATGGTGGTAACTTTAACACAAACACCGCGTTTAAAAGCCGCACCGGCCGCAATTTCGTTGCGCTTGCGATGAAGAGAGTCAAGAGAAAACTGTAAAGCCGGCGACTTACTCTTGGCAGTCTTAGATGTACGACCCTTACGAATTAATTGATTAATTGTAGGCATATTTTGGGAATGTCAAATTTCAAAATGACAAATGTCAAATGAAGGATTGTTACTTTTTGATGGCGAAAGATTAACATGGTGGCTGTACTTAGTCAAGAAAAGGTGGGTATTTTTGGGGGAAAAGAAACAAGTCACTAATAATTACAAAACAAACGGTAGGATATTTGCCCCCAACAAAAACATTAGGGCTGAATTAACCAAATAATCCAAAAAGAAAAAAATGTTAATGCCCACAAAAGATAAAACAATCAAAATCATGAGTAAATTTTGACCGCGCGATTCAATTAGCTGGCCGAGTCTTGGATTATGAAGAAAAGTATCAAAAATTGCATGCCAAATTTTTGAACCATCGAGTGGCGGCAGTGGAATCAAATTAAAAAACAACAAACCAAGATTAAGAATTATCAATTGGAACAAAAAGATAGCTAAAAGATTGTCGCCAGAAAAAATCCCTAGACCAAAAAATAACCGAAGTATACATGCCGCAACTACTGCTGACAAAAGGTTGGCCGCCGGCCCAGCCAAAGCCACCAAAACTCCATCCCAACGTGGATTTTTTAAATGATACGGATTAAACGGAACTGGCTTAGCCCAACCATAGCCGATTAAAAGCAGAGCAATAAAACCAACCGGGTCAATGTGTTTAAGCGGATTAAGTGACAAACGTCCAGCCGCTTCGGCTGTAAAATCGTGGCGGAGATAAGCAACATAAGCATGAAAAAATTCATGAATCGTTAAAGCAAACAAAACAGCCGCTAACCAAGTGATGGCTAATAACGGCTCGGAAAAGAGGAGGGTGAAAAACATAACTGGGATTTTTGGGATTTAAAGGATTTACCTGATTATTGGTTTTTTGTTTTTTTAGAGTTTAAAAACTATCAGGATTAGAGGCTTGATTGGATTTTTGAATTTGGTAAGACCTAAAAAATACCATGGATAATAGTAGCGAGACCACTGCAAAACTCGGAGGCCTTTTTTACTTTCCCCATTTAATCGTCATTTAGCCTCTAAAATAGGGATTAAAACAAACAAAAAGGCTATTTTTTATTTTTTCTTCCCACTTTGAAAGAAAAAATTTTCAAAAAAA
>JAZDEQ010000052.1:0-5461 GCA_043808565.1 Candidatus Uhrbacteria bacterium
TTTTTTTGAAAATTTTTTCTTTCAAAGTGGGAAGAAAAAATAAAAAATAGCCTTTTTGTTTGTTTTAATCCCTATTTTAGAGGCTAAATGACGATTAAATGGGGAAAGTAAAAAAGGCCTCCGAGTTTTGCAGTGGTCTCAAGTAGTGGATAAATTTTAAAAATTGTACCCTACTTCTTTGGCCAAATATTTAAAAGCCGCTTTTTCACCGTTGGTTTTTTTAATTCTTTCTACTTCTCCACCAACCTCTTGGAACCGTCTTAAGGCTGACCGAATATTTTTTTCGTAATGACTAAATAAATCTCGAAAATCTTTTTCTTCCCTGGAATTTAATTGTTTGGATCTTTTCAAAAGAAAAACAATTTTTTCAAAACGCAAATATTGCCAGGTGGCAAAACTTGCCTGATCCTTAAGCCACTTTAAAAAGGCCTGAGAAACTTTTTCACGATCGGATTGATCGGTTACACTGTCTCCATTTACCAAACGCCCAAAAACCTCTGGTTTTCGTAAATTACCGTAAAGCTCCCGCATTTCTGCATCACCCTCAAGAAAAAAAGTTTCTTTTTCATCCATACCAGAAGCCCCGAGATCAGCTAAAGCGGTAATCAAAACTTCACGAGGAACTTTTTTTCCTTGTTCCAAAGGTTTTTCTAAATATGGTTGAGAAAAAAGAGAACCTTTTTCCACTCCCTGGGTCTTTAATTCTTCTAAAAAAGCCCCGAGAGCTGGAGATTGTTCTAAAATTTGCGTTAAAAATGGATATTCAGAAAAAGGGACGCCTTGATAATCTGACCCCATTTCAACTTCTGGATAGGTTGCCCAATTTGCCCATTCAGAAGTTTCGATTTGATTTTTACTAAAAATTTTGGTCGCTAACATTTCTTCTTTCTGAGCTTGGGCACTTTTGCCCTCGTTACCAATCATCTCTGGGTCTTTCTGATTATCACCTTTACGAGCTCCACGACGGCGCGTAATTCTGGCCAAAAGATTATTGGAATCGGCCGGAGTATAATCAATAACCGCGTCGTGCCAAGCAAAATTCCCTTCTAAAATTAACTGGCGAACTTTTGACAATCGAAAAACCTTGGCCAGCTTTAAACCGCGGGCTTTCATTCTTACCAAATGTTCTGGACCGTGAAAAATTTTCGGATCACGCCCGTTGGGACCATGCTCGGCATTAAAAACTTCATATCCTTTAGCCGTCACGACTCGAGCCGCAACTTCAAGCGCTCTTTCTTTTTCAAAGCCCCATTCTGGAGGTTCTGTGCCTATTAGCATATTTTCTTTTAAAAACTTCGGAAACTAATTTTACAACTCCTAAGGCTGTGCCGTCAAAAACAGCTTGAGGACGAACCGGCAGGTCGGAGACTTTAGTCTGTTGCTCGATAATTATTCCGTCGCGCATAACTCCGCCATCGGCGATAATAAATTTCGGTTTGGTTGGTAATTTTTTAATGGCTTTATCTACTTGTCGCGCAATTTTTAAAAGTGCGGCCTTTAATTTTTTCGGATTTTTCAAAACTGGTTCAACCGAAGCTGCACAATTTTCTACTTTGGCTTCCAAAGCAAAAATTGGTTGACCACTAATCGTTGGTAAAAGTGTGGTAAAAAATCCAGGAATAATTTTAAACTTATGACCCAGTGATTGAACCAAAAAAGCGCCCGTGCCATAAGTCACTTTGGTCGATCCAACTTTGATTCCCGCCGCATAAGTACTTGCCTGTTGATCACCAATCACCGCCAAGACTGGCAAACGCGCTCCCATGATTTCTTTTTTTAACAAACCATATTCAGCACCGGAAGGAAAAACCTCTGGCAGAATTTCTCGCGGCACGCCGAATAATTTCAAAAGTTCGGAGTCCCACTGACGTTTTTTAATATCAAACAAAAGTGTCCGCGCGGCATTAGTTTCATCGGTCAGGTGCGGTTCGCCTTCGCATAGGTTCCAGAGAAGCCAGGAATCGACAGTGCCAACGCAAAAATTTTGAAAACGTAGCATAATCGAAGCGATCGCCTGGTTTGTGCTACGCTCTGAAAACCTATTCTCCAAAATCCACTGGATTTTAGAAGCCGAAAAATAAGGGTCTAAAGCCAAACCTGTTTTCTCGCGGACCATCGCCTCAACGCCACTAACGCCCTTTAACGCCTTAATGCCCCGATCCGACCGTCGATCCTCCCACCCAATCGCCGGATAAACCGGCCGCCCAGTCACTCGATCCCAAGCGATAACTGTCTCTCGCTGGGTTGCCAAACCAAAAGCCGCGAAATGATTCAAACGAATTTGGCTAGCTCGCACCGCTTCTTTAATCACTTGTTTAGAAATCGTCAAAATTTCCATCGGATCTTGTTCGACCCAATCTCTTTTTGGTCGTTTGGTTTTTAACGGCCGATAAGCCCGGGCCTTAATTTCAAATTTTGCGTTAAATACAAAAGCCTTGATGCCGGTCGTGCCAACATCAAGGATTAAAAAATGATCAGGCTTGGCGGAAATGGTTGGCAAAAAGTTTTTTGGCATCTTGGTGTTTGATTAAAACTCTGTAAAGAATATTTAAAATCGGAAAACTTTTTCCTTTAGCCCCAAGTTTTTTCCAAATGGCCGGAAAAGAAATTGCCCCTTCTCCGCCGTCGCGAGGGCTATGGCGGACAAGCCCGCCAACGCAACATTTTTGCGTTTGAACAATAATCCGACCGGTTTCGCGATTTTTTGAATACGGACTAAAGCCCGTGGCCACCAAATCACTCAAGCCAGCCGTATAACAAACCGTATTAGTTTTTCCGCCCATCATCACGGCTATTTGTTCCATTTCAGTTAAACATTCGCCCAATAACCAAGCTTGAGCATTCGCGCCCCACCCCAAACCATCAACCATACCCAAAGCCATAGCAAAAACATTTTTTAAAACCCCAGACCAAGCCGTGCCCACCACATCGTTTGTTAATTCCAAACGAACCAGCGTACCAGAAAACAACCGCACCAATTCTTGAAAAGCTTTCGGATTCTTAGTTGCCAAAACCGAAACGCCCGGCTTGCCTTGTCGCAATTCCTCGGCCAACATCGGGCCACCCATCATGGCAACTGGCTGACCAACTGACAAAACTTCTTGTAAAACTTCGGGCATGATTTTTTGAGTCTTCAGTTCAACACCTTTGGACAAACAAATCACGCCAGTCTTTTTTGCTAACAAATTTTTAAAAGACAAAACCGCTAGTCTAACCGCTTGTGACGGCACACATAAAAAAACATAATCAGCCGTTGGGATTATTTCTTCAAGCGGTTTTTGTTTTGGCACTCGCGATAAATCACGATCCCACATTTCAATAACAACTTTTTTTGACTTCAAAACCAGAGCCAGTGCTTGCCCAATTTCCCCAGCGCCGATGATAACAATTTTTGTTGGCATAATTTATTTGTTACGAATTACGAAAAGTGTCGAATATACGAATTTTAAATGGACTAAGTAATAACAGACTCATTATAGCAACCCCCTTGACGTTTTCAAAATTTTTTGTTAGTTTTAAGCGTTCGCAAGAACGTCAGCCGCTTCTACCTCTACGGGAAAACCCATGAACCATCTCTGGAATCTGCTCGCCAAACCATTCAGCCTCAAAGTCAACGGATTCATGATCCTTATCGCGCTTGCGATAATCGTTGTACTCGTTGCTGCCGAAAAGAGGCTCAACGATTCGGCAAACGAACAGATCGCCGATCTCACCAGCCGCCTCGAGGCCACAAAAGTCCTGAACAACCTTCAAGCATTACGCCTCGAAAAAAAAGATGAGGTGATCCAAAACCACGAGAGGACACGCCTGGTCACTCACGCCATTGCCAATCACTTCGCCAACAAGACAGATCTGCCCGGCTTCATCGTCTGCTTCGACAATGAAGAAGGCTACTCGATCATCGAAGATCCGGATCAGTGGTGTCCAAAAACCTGGAGCACCACGATCATCTTGGAAGACGGATATCTTCCAGGCACGATCGAAGACCCCAGCCCTCCGGAAAAGATCGGGGTCGCTGATCCCGACTTTCCTGGCTTGGAGTAGACAGGAACCTCTCGCTTCTTCAAAAGCCGACCACCATGTGGCCGGCTTCGTCGTTTTTAACTGGGATTTTTAGGATTTATGAGATTGTTATGAGATTGTGAGGATTTGAATTTTTTTCAAAACCATAATCATCAAATCAGTACTAAGGCTGCAATGTATCTTCTTTTCCGTCCAACAAAATTTTAACTTCTTTAACTGAAGAAAATTGTTTTAAAGTATTTTCAATTTCCGCGGCAATACCACTGACTAAACACGAACCGCCGAGTGGATCGGTTACAGCGCCGCTTAAATCAACTGTGGCCAACCCTTCTTTAGAAAGTGAGATATCTTTTAATTCAGAACGAAATGGAATAGCTGTTGAGTAATGGTTCGCGGTTTCTAAAGCTGTTGGCCCCTGCAAAAGCATAACCATGACTGCGCGAGCTGGCGATTCAGTGGCGATAATTTTTCGAACGACTGAATAAACTGTGGTACAAGTTATTTCTGGATCCATCACGTTATTGTGAAAATAAAGATGTAAATCATTTGTTTCCAAGCTCGCCAAATTCAATGGAATAGAAACAACATCGACGGCCGAACCGTCTTTAGCTGAAACCTGAAAAACCTCTAAAGTAATTTTGACATTTTTAACTTCTGGCACCACTACCCAAAAATCAAAAGGTCCATACTCTCCCATATCCGAAGCCGCGGCATAAGTTGTGCCATTGGCAATAATCTTGCTATCAGAATCCTGCAAACGCCAAGAAACCACATTTTCAAAAACCCGAGCTTGGCCAACAACATGAATAGGATTAAAAATTGTCGAACCAGGTATTGGTAAATCGACTGAAATATTCCCTACGACCACCGGAGTAGTGACTGGAGGTGTAGTTACTTGAGAATTATTTGTTGGTAAAGGATTAGTATTTTGTTCAGGAACGCCGTGAAAAATTCCAGCTGGACGACAGCCAAAACCAAAGAGCGAAAGGACAAAAAAACCAACCGAAACCTTTAAAAAAATGTTGTTCATATAGCGAAATTATAGCATTTTTATTCGAAAAAGTCACGGACGACCGTCGCACAACTGGTGCGACCGTGTCCGCCGTAGCTCGGCGAAGGCGGATCGCTCGGTTTGTGCGACGTTTTTTGTCCTCACAATAACGACGACGCGTCCACCCAGGGCTAACGCATTTAAATCCTCAATGTTTTTAACAAAAATCATTTTTTGTCACGTCGAAAAGGTGTTTTTTAGTAACTCCCGACTTGATTAATCTTGTCAATACTCGTTTTTGTTGGGAAATGAATCTCCGCGCAGCAAGCTGACGCGGTATCTAGTGGATTAGACTGTTTAAAAGGGTGGCATACTCGCGGTCAAAAAATCTAAGGAATTGCTCTCAAAAACTATCTAAACTAACAGAAACAGATTTAATAAAAGTTT
>JAZDEQ010000053.1:0-8773 GCA_043808565.1 Candidatus Uhrbacteria bacterium
CAGGCGTCGGGTGGCAAGCCATCCTATTTATTGTAATTTTTGCGAAGGGTGTCCCCCATAGCTCGCCGCGAGCGGCGGGGGACGTACATCGTCCTTAAACTACTTGTTTCTGCAGTAATCTATGGATATTAAAATTTTTACTCAATACTACGGCTTTGACTGGCTGGCTTTAATGATTGGTGTTGTTGGTATTTGGAAATTGGGCAGTAAAAAACGCAGTGGGTTTTTGTTTTATATGGCGGCGGCTACATCGGGATTTGTCTTTGCTATTCTGGCCAATTCTGTGGCTTATATGGTAGTTAATATTATTACATTTGTTCTGCAGTTGCGTGGTTATTTGAAATGGCGAAAAGATGAGTTAAAGAAAAACGGTTAACCTCTTGTATAAAAAATTCCAGTTGGTACAAAAACCTTCATTGTAATTAAAAATAAATGGACGTTAAAAATCATAAATATGTTTAGAGAAATTGGGTCTGGTTTTACGGATTTTTTCAAGAGTTTGGGAGAAAAACGCAATCTTAGCACCGCGATTGCGGCCGCTGTCTCTCTTTCTGCTTGTGCCGAAAGAGCAACATGGTCAACAGAACAACTTACGGCTTTTAAATCAGAAAATACAGATGCTGAAATTTTAACCGAAGGCACAGCCGCCAGCATGGCCAATACTATCCAAAAGTTTAGTGGTCTTGTAAAAGAAGGTAAAGATCCAACCATTGATCTGCGTGATCAAACTAAAATCGGGGCTTTTAGTCAAGATTCAACACTTGTTGGACAGGACGGTCATCCTTTTCTTTATGAATTAAGCGCGCGACTTTTAGACGATAACGCGGTTCTTTTTACAGATTACGATCCTGTAACCACCAAACTTACTGGCGGCAGAACATGGGAAACCGTTCACCAAACCCTTTGTTTTCTTAAAACAGATCCAAAAACCGGTCTTGAAAGCTTGGTAATAAAGCGAGATATTTCTGGTCTAGGAAAAGACGATATCTCTAAGGATCAAGGAATATCATTTATAGAATTACAGATTGATCGCGAGACTGATGTTATTACCTATTTCGATATAGCAAGAACTCCTGGAATAGACGACGGTTTTGAATTAAAACTAGACGATAACGGAAAATTAAAAGAAAAAACCTTTGGAAATTATGTTCCACTGGCAGGTAAACATACAGCTGAAACCGGCGCAGAATATTTAAAACAGTTGGCAGAAGTGTTGGAAATATCCCCCGAGTCAAAGTAAAGCAAGCCAAAATGTAACAAAAAATCGGCCAAAGGGCCGTTTTTGTTTATCAACCAAATCATTTAGTTTGAAACAAAAAGACGGCACAAAGTGGCCGATCGGTCATTTTGTGCCGTCATTATCACAATTGTTCCACGTGAAACAATTAATAAAAGCCCTTAAAAACACGTGAACCCCGCTCCGGCGTACCCGGAACGGGGTTTTGGAGACTAGTTTGGCCGAAGCGCTCGGAAAACCCTTTCCCACAGGGCCGCCACATGCCTTCGGCGATCAGCGATGGTTGGGTCGGTGGCGATTTCCATTTTGGAGACCAAATCAAGGATCCCTAGATTGAGTGCGTGGTCTGCAGCTATGGGTAACTGCTCGAGAAGCGACCTCTCAAGAGAAACCGTGTTCCACCGATGAAGAGTGATCTGACCGTTTTTTGGGTGGTTACTCGCCGCAAACGGACTGAACCACGCCCCGCCAAAAGCATAGTCGTCTGGATCAATAGGCGGCGGCAATTCGCGGGTTTCGAACTGAACCGACGCACAGATGGCTGTGTCTGACCCCGGTCTAAGAATGACCAGCCCGTGAAGCCCAACGTCCGCAGACTCTCTAACCACCGTAGATCCGAGAGAAATGGCGAAACCGCACCTCTGTACCAAATCATTCGGGATCTTCAACATGGTTCCCGCTTGGTCGATTGAAGCCGGGGGAAATGGTCCATACTAGGCAAACCCACGACCCTAAGTCTTGGTATCAACATTTTGATTCTCCTCTGAAATAGTCCGATACAACACGTTTCCGTGTTTTACATCAACAGTGTTGTTGACGCAGATTAATAATAAGTTTTTTAAAAAAAATACGCAAACTCTAAAAATTTATTTCACCGAAGCAGGCTAGAGAAGACGATTGTTCCACGTGAAACAAAAAAATGAAACCTAAAGTTATTCAAGGATCAAAAAATCTATTTGTCTACAACAGACTAGCCAAATACTCTTAGGTGTGGATAAGTAAGTGCAAAAAGTACCTTTTAGGTGAATAACTTTGGGTTATCCACCCAAAAATTGTTCAAGTAAATTAAAAATCCGCTTTGTTAAGCGGATTTTTTACTTGAAAAACTTTAGTGTTCATGCTATAATATCACTAGATAAAGCCAAAAAGTATGCATTGGAAATTAATTGGCCTAATTTTAGTGGGGGTTTTTAGTATCAGTCGTTTTGCTTTAGCTGAAATGACTTCGACTAATTACCAAATTGAGTGGGACTCAATTAATTCCGGCGGCTCAGATGTTAGCTCGTCGGGTAGTTATGTTTTAAGGGACACCGTTGGTAATGCTTCGGCCGGAGAAAGTGAAAGTACCAGTTACCTTCTCCAAGCTGGATATCGAGCCGGAATTTTTGATCAAGTGATATCGTTTGATATTTTTGGTCAAAACAGTTCATCTTCAAGAACAGCCACAGCCTTAATTGGAACAACTATAACCACTGATGTCACCGGACTAAGTATTGGAGATTACATTGCCTTAATCCAAGACGAAGGCGAGAATCAAATTTCAGCCATCGGCCAAATCACGGAAATTGGTGCCGGAACAATAACCGTCGATGAATTGAAAGACGGGGGCGTTTCCCCAACAATCGACGGAACAAATGATTTTGTCTATCAGCTTGAAGGAAACGACGTTGGTCTCGGAACTCTTAATACCGCCTCGGTCAAAACCGCAACTATTGGTTTTGAAATAAATTCTGGCTTTGATCCTGGATATTCAGTTCAGGTTTATGAAAACCAAGGCTTAATCGCCGGGACAAAAGAAATTGATCCAGTAGCTGACGGCGTAGTTACGGTCGGCAGTGAAGAATACGGCGGACGATCTTCAGACAGAACACTGGGTTCAACTTTTGATACGATCGACACAGCCTTTATGACCGACTTTCAAGAAATTGCCGATGATATTGGGGTACAAATTGCTAGAAGAAATTTTTTGACTTTAAAAGCCGCAATAGCCAGTTCGACAGATTCTGGAGATTATTCACAAACATTGACGATAATTGCCTCTGGTAATTTTTAATATGAATCGTTGGATTTTACTCTTAATTCTTTTGCTCTCGTGCGGTTTTGTCCGACCGGTCTTTGCGATTGGCATTGCTCCGGCGACAATTGAATTAACAGGCGATCCAGGTTCGGTTTTAAAACAGGAAATTACAGTTATTAATACTAAGGATGCCGAACAAACTTATTATTTAAACACCAGAAAATTTACAGCTCAGGGCGATGAAAGTGGAACGCCAAAATTTGTTCCTTCAGAAGAAAATTCTGATCTGGTTAACTGGCTATCTTTTTCCAGCCAAGCAGTGATTGTCCCAGCTAGATCTTTTGCTAAAATCCCTTTTAGTATTTCCGTTCCATTTGGTACACCGGCTGGGAGTTATTTTGTGGCCGTGACGGTTGCTGAAAATCCTTCGGAAATCGTGGCCGCAAATGGCGCCACGATTCAAGCGGAAACCGCTTCACTAATTTTCTTAACAGTTAATGGCGAAACAAACTTGGCCGGCCAACTACTGGATTTTCAAGTTGATCCAGTTGATACCAATCAAATTCTTAGCACTTATAAGTATCGGGTCCAGAACCAAGGCAATGTTTATTTCGCACCCCAAGGAACCATAACTTTAAAGGATATTTTTGGTCGAACAATTTTAACCGCCGACGCCAATCAACAAGCCGGTCGGATTTTACCAAATTCTACCAGAACTTTTAACGGCGTTCTTGGACAAAATAATCAAGAAAGTTTTTTCACTTTATTAAAACATCAATTTTCTGTTTTTACTGCTGGCCCAATAACTGCTTATCTGGAAATAAATATTGGTGAAAGTGGTCCAACAATTACCGCAACTGATTCTTTCTGGTATATCCCCTGGGAATTATTTTCAATGTTGATTCTGGCGATTCTGATCATTCTAATTGCTTATGGTTTAGTGAGAATGAAAACCAAAAAATAGTGTGTGGTTAAAAAATTTTCAAAAAAACTGGAAGGTGGTAATTGCCGTGGCGCTCAGCGCGACGTTGATTGCGGCTGTTTCAGTTCAAGCAGCCACAGTGACTTCGGCTGATGACACCCCATCGACTTTGGAAAATGGTGCGGCTGCCAATCACTCTTTGCTCTTTACAACTCCCAGCGGTGTTAATGAAGGAAAAAACATAACAATTTCTTTTGCCACTGATTTTGACTCATCTTTAATAACCGAAAATGACATTGATCTTGAAGATGATGACATTGATCTAACCACGGCTTCAGACTGTTCTGGTTCTGAAAAAGCTTCGATTATCATAGTCGCCGATGTTATTTCCATCACTGTTTGTCCGGGCGATGGTGGCGCGATTGCCGCGGCCAGTGAAATAACCATTGAAATCGGCACAAATGCCACGGCTTCTGGCACTGGCGGTCAACAAATTATCAATCCGGCCGCCGAAGGCACTTACTATATTTCTATTGCTGGCAGTTTTGGTGACTCTGGATCGATCGCCTTACCTATTGGTGGCGATGACGTGGTAGAAATTACGGCTCACGTTAGTGGTGGTGGTAGTGGTGGTGGTAATCCGGCACCGGACGGTGGCGATGACGACAACGGATGTGGCGACTTGGTCGAGCCAACAATAAATAATGTAATAGTTTTAACAGTTGAAACTGAATCTGTCTCAATTTATTGGGAGACCAATGAACCGGCCAACAGTTTTGTTGATTACGGCTTATCCGATCTTTACGAAATTGGTACTCAAACCGAGGCTAGTTTTGTCACTTCACGTTCGGTATCGATCAGCGGGCTTACTGAGGGTCAGGAATATCATTTTCGTGTTCAATCGTCTGATGTCTGCGGCAACACAGCTGAATCGGCTGACTATGTTTTCTCTATTCCAGACGAAAACGCCCCGATTATCAATAATATCGAAGTTGTAAACATCACCGAAACCAGCGCCACAATTACTTGGGAAACCAACGAGGCAACAACTAGTCAAATTGAATACGGCTTAAGCAATGTCTACGGGACAACGATCACCAATGGAATATTCGAAACTAGTCATTCAATAATATTGACCGACTTGTCGGAAAGCACGACTTACCATTTTCAAATCACTTCATTTGATGCTTCGGGGAATTCGATGAGTTCTTCTGATCGATCTTTTACTACAAGCGCGGATTTAGCTCCAGCTAATGTTTCGGCTTTTGCTGCCATAGCCAGTGATGGGCAAAACGCTTTATCGTGGATTCTTCCGGGCGATACTGATTTGGCCGGCGTCTTAATTCTCTCTTGCCTGAATGACTACCCCACAAGCCCAACCGATCCGGATTGTGACAGAATTTTTTACAATCTTGGCACTTCCTATATTCACAGCGGTTTGGTTAATGACACGACTTATTATTATGGCGCTTTTGCCTACGATCGAGCCAGTCATTTCGCTTCAGGAGCCCTGACTCTGGCCACACCACAACAACAACAAGAAGAAGTTCCACCGGAAGAAAATGTTTGTGGCGATGGAATTTGTAACGGTTCTGAAAATTCAGCTTCTTGTCTGGTTGATTGCCCAATAACCGAACCAGAGAACCCTGAAGTTCCTGAAATTCCGGAGACACCAGAAAATTCTGAAAATCCTGAAACGCCAACCGGTGGCGAAACCGGGGGAAATGTTTGTGGCGATGGAATATGCGGAAGTTCAGAATCGTCTTTTACTTGTCTCGTTGATTGCCCAACAACCGAACCAGAAAATCCTGAAACTCCAGAGGTTCCCAGCACTGGTGCGGTTTGTGGAAATGCCTTTTGCGATCCAGAAGAAACTAATGAAAACTGTCCGTCTGATTGTTCCGCAATAGAAATACCACCAACGACCGTTACTGAAGAAGAAAAAATTCCTTTAGCCGATGTTTCTTTTGTCACGAAAAAAGGTTCTTTTGAATTAGTTCCTAACACTAATCAAGTTGTTGATATTTTAGCTGGTTCAGAAATTTTAGTTTGGGTTGCAAACGAACACCTTAATAAAGAAGTGGAAAAAATTATTTTGGTCATTGGTTCGGAAACTTATCTTTTAACCGAGGGCGACAATGCTTACAGCGCTGACGTAACAGTACCTGATACTTCAGCGCGGTACGCTTTGTCGATCATTATTGATTATCAAGATGGTACCAATCAAACCTTATCGTTCATTGGCAATTTAATAAATCCAGGCCTGGTTTACGAAAAGGCTGACAATCAAAAAAATTCTCTGGCCGATGCTCAGGTTACTTTATTCATTCAACAAAATAATGAATGGGTTGTTTGGGATGGTTCGCCATGGAATCAATTTAATCCGCTTGTCACCGAAACCAACGGAACAATTTCTTGGTATGTAGAAAATGGCAATTATCAAATTGTCGTGGATAAAGACGGTTATCAAAAAATCAAGTCCGAAACCTTACGCGTGTCTAATCATATTGTTGGTCCACAATTAGAAATAAAAAAAAACATTGAGCCAATTTCTTTAACCGAAACTGTAGTCCTTAATCTTTCTGAGGTTGTCCAAAATATTGGTCAAACAATTGAAACCGTTCGGGAATCGCCAGTGGTTCAAACTACTTCACAGGCCGCCACACCAATCGCTATAACCACGGTTGTTGTTTCAGCCGCTGTCTTGGCCAGCAGTTTCAATTTACTGCCTTTTCTACAATTCTTTTTCACCTCACCATTTCTCCTTTTTAAAAGAAGAAAAAGAAAAGCTTACGGTGTTGTCTACCACGCCTTTACCAAAACCCCAATTGATCTGGCGATCGTTCGTTTGTACCGTTTGCCGGAAAATAAAATCATCGCCAGTCGAGTTACTGATAAAAATGGCCGATACTTTTTTACAGCTAAACCCGGAGATTATAGGTTGGAAATCACTAAGTCGGGCTTTTCTTTCCCAGCTGAATCAATGACCGGAATTAAAGACGACGCCGTTTATCTTGATGTTTACCACGGCGAACCAATTAAAGTTACTGGTGAAAATATTATTATTACGCCGAACATTCCAGCTGAACCAAAAAACTCTGAAGAAAAACAAACACCGGCTAAAATCAAAAAAATTCGTTTTCTGCGGTTGTTTCAAAAATGGTCATCGGTTGCTGGCATCGTTCTGTCTTTGTACGTTCTATTTGTTCAAATTTCAGTAGTGACTGTAACTCTGGTGGTTGGACAAATCGTAATTTATTTTCTGATCCGCCGTCTGGCTTTGCCGCCAAAACCAAAAAGCTGGGGCATTGTTTATGATCAAGCCACCAATCGACCGTTGTCTGAAGTTATTATTCGTGTCTTTGAACCAAAATATCACAAATTATTAGAAACTAGTTTAACCGATAGCAAAGGACGATATACTTTTTTGCTTGGTCCAAACCAATACACCTCGACTTTTGAAAAAACTGGTTTTCAAAAGGCTGAAATTTCACCTATTGATTACACTAAAAATCCTGACATAAAAGAGTGGGCTCAAGACATAAAACTCTCACCCAAAAATTCCAACTAAAATATGCGACCGCAACGCGCGGACAATTTAACAGCCAAAATTTTGATTCTGGCCGTGATGATTATCACGGTTGCTTCACTCTGCCCACGTTCGGTTCAAGCCGTTGATCCGGAAAATGTTTTTACTTATCAGGGCCGTCTCCTGAATGCTAACGGTGTGCCTGTAGCTGATACCAGTCTTAATGTTGAATTCAGATTTTATGATTCATTGGCTGGCAGTACTTGTCTTTGGTCTAATTCGTCTACTGCTTGCGCTACTTCAGTTGCTCGAACAATTAGTTTAACTGATGGACTTTTTACTGAAAATTTAGGTGACACAACCTTAGGAACTCCTTATGCCGCTATCAACGACTCGGTCTTTGCCGATAACGCTAGTGTGTATCTTGAGGTTGAAATTCAAGGTGAAACACTTAGTCCGCGTAAGCGTATTACAGCCGCTGCTTATGCCGTCAACGCTCAAAGTTTAGACGGTTTAGATTCAGAAGATTTTCTCCAAGTCGCTAATAATCTCTCTGATCTGACTAATGCGGCCACGGCCAGAACTAATCTTGGACTTGGTGCTTTGGCTCTTCTTGGTTCGATCGATATCTCTGATAACACCAACCTCTTGGCTGGAACCAACATAACTTTGGATGGCGATACTTTGAATGTTGACGATTCGTTCCTTTTGAATAATGGTGATACGGGAACTGGCAGTTATGATTTCTCTGGCGCGGTTTTCTCTGGGACTTCACCGTTGGTTTTTGAAGGAAACACTAGTGATGAATTTGAAACCACTTTTTCTTTCACTGACCCAACGGCTGATCGGGTGGTGACCTTTAAAAATGAAAGTGGGACAGTGGCTTTGGTTGGCGACATTCCTGATGTTAGTGGTTATTTGGTAATCGCCAACAATCTCTCTGATCTCAACAACACTGCCACCGCTCGTACCAATCTTGGCCTCGGAGCTTTGGCTCTTCTTGGTTCAATCGATATCTCTGACAACACCAACCTCTTGGCTGGAACCAATATTTCTCTTGATGGTGAT
>JAZDEQ010000054.1:0-5053 GCA_043808565.1 Candidatus Uhrbacteria bacterium
TGTCTAAAAGCATAAAAGGAAACCTGGCATGATACTCGATCTGACAAATCTTTCAAGGGGTGGAAGAATAACCTCGGAAATATCTGCGCAAAACAAAAAAGACGGCTCCCGAGAGTCGTGTTTTTTGTTTTGCTATGTTCCTATGTTGGGGCTTACTCCTTTCTTATCTCCATTGATCGGAGAGCTGGTTGCGGGTAGTATGCCCTTGCGCTAAAGTCTGAAAGAAAGCCCCGATGCCACGCGCCTCGGATATCCCTCTTTCTTTCTTGCTTATGCACTCGAGCCTCTACTCCCCGCAACCGGCTTGCGGACTTCTCCTTTACCGAGCCCTGTGGTCTTCACCGCAGGGTCTCTTCTTTTTTATTTAATTTTTTCTAAAGCTAAAATTCTTTCTACATTAAAATTCCTCGAGCCACTACCATCGGTACAACGAGCTTCTAAGCCAAAAAATTTGTAACCTTTAAATTCCATGTCAGCTAAACGCAAAGGTAAAATTTGCCGAGTGGATTTTTCGTCTTTGGCTTTTAAATAAGTCATGGTTAAGATTTGTTTTTTCTCAATAGCTTGTTCTAAAATTTTTATTTTCTTTTTCAAGGGCAAAACTTTAGCCGCCAAACCATACTGAAGTGCCGTTAAAAATTTCATGACCCTATAATCAAGAATCAAATGACGGGCTTGCAAAGGTTGCTTAAGAAAAATTCCTCGCAAGGTTCGACAGCGACTAAGCGCCACGTAAACCTGGCCAGCAGCAAAAGCTCCACGGCCTAAATCAATGGCTACCCGATCAAAGGTTTTGCCTTGGCTTTTGTGAATAGTCACGGCCCAAGCTAGCCGCAAAGGAATTTGCGAAAAGCTACCAAGTTTGTGGCGCTCCAAAGTTCTAGTGAACCGATCAAACTCAAAACGAAATAAATTCCAAGTATAAGCTTCAACTTCAACTTCTTCGCCGTTATCCAAAATCACTTCTAATTCTTTATCGCCTAATTTTTTAACTGTCCCGAGCGAGCCATTTACCCAGCGCCCTTGCGAATCATTATTTAAAAACATGACTCGAGCATTAATTTTTAAATACAACAGCTCGTCAGTTGGGGCTTCGCGGTCACCAAACTTACCACTAAAAGCCGCCTCATAAGTTTTCTGCTTGCCCGGTAAAGCCGCCAAATGGGCAGCATTAATTTGATCAGCTTGTTTGTTGGTGGCCGTTAAAATAATTGCCTCTTCAATAATTTCTTCTTCACAAAAATCCACGCAACGAGCATTTAAAATGGCCAAATGCTCTTCCGAAGCCGAACAGTTGCGGACGGCATTTAAAACTTCGATAAAATTTTGATCTTTTTGTCGATAAATTTTTTCTAATTCCACAAAAGCCAAACCATCTTTTGTTTCCAGCAAATCTTTCATGACTTGAGCTGAAAAAAAATACGGCGTGTCATAAACATTTTTTAATTCTTCGATTTCATCACTTCGAACAACTGGTGGCAACTGATACAAATCACCAATCATGACAATTTGTTTGCCACCAAACGGTTTTTTACTACCCATGGCCGCTTTTAAAAAAACGTCCACCGCATCAAAAAGATCAGCCCGAACCATGGAAACCTCATCAATAACAATGGTTTCGACTTCTTTGTAAAGTTCATTATTTTTAACCTGCTTCCCTTCGCGCCTGGCTTCCTTTAGAGTAATTCCTGGCCGAATAAGAAAAAACGAATGAATAGTCTGGCCTTCGATATTTAGAGCGGCCACACCAGTTGGTGCCAAAACCGCCACTTTCTTTTTAGTCGTATCACGAAAATGCCGAAGTAGCGTTGACTTGCCTGTTCCGGCTCGGCCAGTAATAAAAACCGGCCGAGTGGTAGTTTCCATTAGCTCCAAGGCTCGGGAAAAATCTGGGTTTAAATCAAGCGGCATAAAATCTTAGCCGGGTTATTATAACAGTTTTGTGAATTCTAAAAAACCAACCGTCCTTTAATGGCGGTTGGTTTCCTCATAATAACGGCGACCTGTCCGCCGAAGCCCAGCGAAGGTGGATCGACGTTATTGTGATACCAATTAAAAAGAAACTCCTTTAAAACTTAATATTTTCCATTTCACCACCACAGCTACAATTACCACCACAATCACAAACTTCATTGTCGCCCAAATCTTCGTCGTCGATATCATCGCCACAGCAATCTTCGTAATCACACTCACAACAGTTTTCACAACAACAATCTTCGTCGTCTTCATCCTCATCTAAAATTTCATCGTCAAAATGATAGTTGTCAAAAAAACCAACCGGCAGTTCTTGATATTTTTTGGTTTTAAACATTTTTTTGGCCGTTTGTGTCCAGGCCTTGGTGTCAGCCAATTCTTCCTTGACTTCGGCTAATTGATCTTCATACATGGTCAGCATGTCTTGAGCCACATCACGATTGATCTCGGTCATTTCCTTATTTTCTTTAGCCGCCTCACGAAACATTTTTTCCCGAATCGCTAATTCCAAACGAGCAAAATCAACTCGACATTGTAAAGCGTCGATTTCCATGGTCTGATAAAACCATTCATCTTCATTATCACTAATAAGTTTGGCCAAACAAAAATCTTTTTCTTCTTGATCGTTGGCTGGTTCAAAATACATCATTTCAGCTTCCTCCAAAGCCAAAAACAAATAATCTTTTTTGTCTTGATCAACTTCCTTATCTAGCAAAGCCTTAAGTTTAGCTACTGACTCTTTGGTTCCGGCATGAGCCAGCTTCATAATGTCGGCTGAAGAAACGGCTTTGACGGTTTTCTTAATCGTTTTTTTAGTGGTTTTTTTGTTGGCCATAATTTTGCGAAAATTAGTTAATTTTAAAATTATTTATTATTTTTATAGTCAATTCCCATCTTCCAAATATTTTTTTCTAAGAATGCTTCAATTGTTTGTCGATTGGCTTTATTTATTAAATTAGAATGAGAAAATTTATTTTTTTTAGCGTATTCAGCCAGGGTTATAATTTCTTTATCTTCCAAATAAGCCAATCTTTTAAAATAACTATTAGTCAAAGCCTTACCGGCAATTTCTTCCATTATATTAGTTGCTTGATTTTTATCAAATTCCCTAAAAGCTTCATAGTATTTATTTCGATCGATAAACTTTATGTTTATTGAAACAAAACCTTCACGAATTAACAAATAATTATTAATAACTCGGCCAATACGACCATTACCATCAACAAAAGGATGAACATATTCAAAAGTAAGGTGTAATTTAGCAATTCGTTTAATAATATTTTCGTGACTAGACGCATTATATTCGGCTAACATTTTTTCCAGTCGATCAATAACCTCTTTTGGATTAGGGGCAATATGACTCCCAACACGAACAAATTCATTAGTTCTTCTAAACCTTCCGGCTGCTTCATCTCGAATATTGGCTAACAACATCTGGTGCAACATTAAAATCACTTCTAAGGTTAGCTCTTGCTCTTTGGCTTTTTTATCTATATACGAAACGACGCGCGCCAAATTTTTGGCTTCAAAAATTTCACGTTCGGTAATAAATCTGTCTAAATCAATTTGTAAAAGAATTTTTTCTGTTTCTTCCAGAGTAAGTGTGCTGTTTTCAATAGCATTTGAGTTATAAACTTGCTCAGAAACTTCGGCTTCGGAAATAAGTTTAAGCAACGCCTCCTTACCAATAGATGCCTTATAATATCGCTCGCGAAGAAAATTTATTTTTTTAAAAACACTAAACACTTTTGCCATATGCCAAAATTATAAAAGTTATTCACGGTTTTGTCAACATAACCGTGAATAACTACTAAAAAATCCAACTTTTTCACGATTTTAGTCTAAATTTATTCGTTCGTTTAGACCGTTGGCTTTGAGTTCTTTTCTGAGGCTTTGACAATCGGGCACGGTTTTGGCAACTAAAGCCCAGAATCTTTGAGAATGATTGAATTCCTTTAAATGACAGAGTTCGTGGACAATGATATAGTCTGCCAGCTTTTCTGGCAACAGGGCGATTTTATAATTAAAATTCAGATTGCCGCGCCGCGAACAACTGCCCCAGCGAGTTTTTTGATTTCGAATGCTTATTTTTTTAAAAGAAAATTGATAAAACTGATTAAAATATTCCAACTTTTTTATTACTAAGTCTCGGGCTTCGACTTTGGTTTCTTTAAACGATTTGACCGGCATTTGAAACAATTGTTTGTTCGCAACTTCTTTAAAATAAGCTTGCTTTTTTAAAATCCACGATGACTTTTCCAAAATAAACTGCTCAAGGAGTTTCTCTTGCCAACGAGTTGGCACGGTGACCACCAATGTTCCGTCGCGATAAACTGCCAAACGCATTCGGCGAGCTCGGTGGCTTATTTTAAGGATGTATTCGATGGTTTGGTTAGGTAAAAGAAGCTGAGGCACAAGTTATTTTAATTTTTTTAAATTTTTTGTTGCTAAAAAATTCTGTCCAGTTATAATTTTTAACTTCATTGTTTTTCCAATAGTCCGTCAGCTTATTCCTAATCTCTTGTCCCATCATTCTTTGCTGAATCCACTTTTCGTCACGACCCATTTTTTGCCAATAGCCCCGCGAACGATTTAAAGCTTTTTCCGGATCAGACATTTCTTGAATTCTTTCATAGCCGACTTTCGCTAACCATAATTTAACCGGTTCGGCTTTTTTGCTGGGAATTGATTGAATCAACCGCAAAATCGTTTCCACGTTTGCTACATCGGTTTCCCGCATTTTTCCGTCCTCTGCAGATAATTTCAACCGGTTACAATTTGTAACCACTTCACTTCCTTCTTTTATTAAACGATTTTTCAACACTTTCCAGTAATTTCTTGCCAATTGAAAATTAGTTTGTTCAGTCAAAACAGCCACAATATCAATCACTGAAAAAAACCAGGTTTCGGTTTTTTCGTCATAAAAACGACGAATTTTAGGCACTGGTAGTGAATCAGGTGGCTGACCCACTGCCAATAAGTTAATAATTCTTTTGTTTTCAATGTTTTATCGGTACAATTGGATTAAACTGTGACGAGTAACCGTTTTATTCCAACTTTTATGCCCAAAAAAACCAAT
>JAZDEQ010000055.1:0-16047 GCA_043808565.1 Candidatus Uhrbacteria bacterium
AAACTTTTATTAAATCTGTTTCTGTTAGTTTAGATAGTTTTTGAGAGCAATTCCTTAGATTTTTTGACCGCGAGTATGCCACCCTTTTAAACAGTCTAATCCACTAGATACCGCGTCAGCTTGCTGCGCGGAGATTCATTACTGTTTTGGAAAAACGCAACCAAAAAATAACTGAAGATTTTTGGCAGCGAGCTAGTCAACCGCCGATTGTTTCTTTTGAACGTCGTCATGGCTGGTATTTGGTCGAGCAGGCAAAAACCCCACCAGAAAAGCTTTCAGAAAATTGTCAGTATTTTTTTGCGGCTTACAATAAAGTTCCATCAACCAACGAGGTTGAAGAATTACTCCAACAAAATTATAAGGATTATTTTGGTCCTGGAGGCGGGGCACAGATGATTTTAGAAAAAGAAGATTTTGAGCGTCAGCAAGTTGTCTATAAAAATTGGCTGACATCATTGGAAGTAGATGAAGTCGAGCTGGCAGAATTTATTCAACAAACAATTGAATTTCGAGACGTGCGGAAAGATTATCTGCTCATGGCCGTAACGATAATTTTTCGGGCCGCTAAAAGTCTCTTACAAAAAGTAAATTTGTCCGAAACTTTGGCAGGTTATCTTTTATTCGATGAGCTTTTTTACGACGAAAAGTATTTTAAAGAGCATTCAGAAGAAATTAAAAGTCGAATTAACGGTTTTGATGTTTTTTGTAACTATGAAGGGGAACGTTTTATTGAATACGGGCAGTCTGAAGAAAATCAAAAAATTATTGAGAATTTTCGGGTCAAAAAAACAAAAATAATCAATCAAGAAACTGAAATTTTTGGTCAGATTGGTTCTGGTGGTAAGATTATTGGTCGAGTTCGAAAAATATTAAATATTTCTTCCGATTCGGTTAATTTTAGTGAGGGAGAAATTTTAGTGACCGGAATGACTCGACCAGAGTATGTTCCGTTTATGAAAAAAGCCGCCGCCATTATCACCGACGAAGGCGGCATTACCTGCCACGCCGCCATTGTCGCCCGCGAACTCAAAAAACCTTGTATCATCGGCACCAAAATTGCCACCAAGGTTTTACACGACGGTGATTTGGTCGAGGTGGATGCGGATAATGGAATTGTTAGAAAGTTGTAGCTGGGGCCGGAGAGGCTGGAAAGGCTTGAATGGCTGGAGAAGCATAACAATCCGCCTATGCCGCTTCAGTGGCATACAGGCCTCGTCCCACCCCGATCCGATCCAAAACCAACCCCGATTGACCCTTTTGGCTTGCGCTCGAGCCAGAACACAATGAAACACGAAAAGGCAGCCAATTCGCCTCGAGGCGATCTGAAACATAAAAACCAAGAGGAGAAACGCAACCCGAAGCGACAGACAAAAGGGCTCTCTAAAAAAGGCCATTTCTTTTCTCCTCCTCTTTGCTTTGGGCCTAGCAAAGAAAAGAGGAGTGGGGACTTGGGGCAAAGCCCCAGCAATTAAAAAATTATGATTTCCGAACAAACATTAATTAATCTAAAAAATCTCCTCCAGGCCTGGGGCATCTCTCCCGATGATTGGTACATCACCGGCGAAGCAGCGATGATTTTGTCTGGTTACCCAGTGACTTTTCGTGAACAACAAATGGATGTTTTGGTTTGCCGAGAAGTTTGGCCCTGGCCGCGGCCTGAAGAGCAAGTTTCTTTATTTCCCGATACTGGAACACTTGAAGAAAAACAATTGCGCGAGTTTATCGAGAAAAATAACATCACCCCCGATTTCCATCCACTGCCGCATGTCGGCATTGAAGCAACAGATCGTTTTGATCATTCTTATATTTTTTCACCAACGAGCGATGTCCGCGTTCTAAATCCTTGGGCCGGGGTTTGGCATCGTAAACTCATCATCGAATTTTACGAACAGACGCCAGGTTTTAGTTTAAAGGTTTTTGATAAAAATAAATTTTTGCGTTGGCAAAAATTTATTGAAGAAATTCAGCGACACGCCGAGTTGATTGGCGACAAAAAAACAGCAGGGACTTGTTTACAAGTTTTGCCAGTCGTTCAGAGGGCCATTAAATTTTTTGAGACGGATAATGACAAAGGTTTTTTAAGAGGCTTGTCGGTTTGCCCTGGGCGGGTTACCGGCCCGGTGGCTTTTTGGCAAGATGGCGCGGATTTGTCCGGTAAAATTGTGGTTTTAAAACATGCTTTACCTTATCAATTCAGCCAACTCGCCAAAGCTCGAGGTATAATTACCGAAGAAGGCGGTTTATTAAGTCATGCGGCGGTGATTGCCAGGGAATATAATGTCCCAGCGATTGTTGGGATAACAAAAGTTACCCAGAATTTAGTTGAAGGTGATGAAGTGGAATTAGACGCAGATCAAGGTAGAATAAAAATTAAAAATTGATTTTTTCTGTCTTTTTTGTTAATCTAAATATAGAAATTTATGGCTATTATTAAAGAAATACAATTAAATACTGAAGTTTGGAAAGAGGGTAAAATGTTTGTCTCGTATATTCCGCAACTGGATGTGTCTTCTTGCGGAAAAACCGTCGACGAGGCGCGAAAAAATATTCGTGAGGCAGCGGAGTTATTTTTGGAAGAATCAGAAAAAGCCGGAACTATAAATCAAATTCTCGAAGAAGCTGGTTTTTCTTTTGATAAAATTTGGCAAGCGCCGGAATTAGTGGCTTTAGAAAAGGTTAGATTGGCTTTTTAATATGCCAAAAATTTTACCGGTCAGTTATAAAAAACTGATTTGGATTTTTGAAAAAGAAGGTTTTATTTTACTTCGAACCAAAGGCGATCATTTAGTCTACTTTAAAAAAGGGATTTTACGACCGGTGGTTATTCCCATGTATGATAATGTTCCAATTTTTATCATAAAAAATTTGTTAAGGACAACCGGAATTTCTCGAGAAAAATATTTTGAACTTTTAAATCAGTGTTAAAATACCGTCCAATGAAGGACGGTCTTTTTATTTCTTCCAGACTGCTTTATAATAACCCTATCATTTATGAATCGCAAGACTATCAATATTGCTTGGACGATTATCACTTTTATGGTGGTAATTTCCATGATTATGGCCATGACCATGTACGGTTTTTGAGTTATGGAAAATAAAAAATGGCGTTTGGCCGAGGTGGTGCCCGAAGAGCAAAAAAAAGCTTTTCCAGAAATGTCACCAATTTTTTTGCAGTTGCTCTGGCAACGTGGTTTAAAAACTCGAGCCGAAATTGAAACTTTTTTAAATCCTGACTGGTCGCGCGACGCGCACGAGCCTTTTTTGTTTAATCAAATGGCCGAAGCTGTAGAGAGAACTTTTTTGGCTTTGGAAGTTGGTGAGGTTATTACTATTCACGGCGATTATGATGCCGATGGCGTTTGCGGCACAGCCGTTGTTTATTCCACCTTGCGTGATATTTGTCGTCAATTAAATTTTGATGTTACCAAATTAACTACTTACATTCCGCATCGCGAGCGCGAGGGTTATGGTTTGTTTGTGGCCACTGCCGAACATCTGCACGAGCATGATAAGACCGATCTTTTGATTACGGCTGATTGTGGTATTAGTAATGCCGAGGCTATAGCTCGGGGTTTAGAATTAGGTTTTGACACGATTATTTGTGATCACCATGCGGTTCCGGAAAATTTGCCCGAGGCCATTATTTTACATCCGCAAGTGGTTGGCGAAAATTATCCTTATAAAACTTTGTGCGGAGCTGGTGTGGCTTTTAAGTTTGCTTCGGCCTTGTTGGTTGAAGCTCGTCAACGAGGGGCTAATTTTCCCGAAGGTTACGAAAAATGGTTGCTTGATTTGGTAGCTATTGCCACTGTGACCGACGTTATGCCACTATTGGGCGAAAATCGAGTTTTAGAAAATTACGGCCTTTTAGTTTTGAAAAAAACTCGACGTTTGGGTCTGCAAAAGTTATTGGTGACGGCCGGTGTGTCAGCAGATAAAGTCGATACTTGGAATATTGGTTTTCAAATTGGTCCGCGACTTAATGCAGCTGGTCGTATGGATCACGCCGATCCAGCTTTTCGTTTGTTAATTTCTGAAGATGAGCAAGAAGCCGAAATTTTGGCTGGACAATTACATACAGCTAATACTTTGCGACAAAAAAAGAGCGAAGAAATTTTTCAAGCCGCTTTAGAACAAATTGGTGAACCTGGTTCGCGAAAAATTTTAACGGCCATTGGTGAATGGCCAGCTGGTTTGGTTGGTTTGGCGGCTGGTAAGATCGCTGAAAAATTTTCTCGACCAGTGATTATTGTGGCCCGAGATAGTGAAAAATTTACTGGTTCTGGTCGCAGTATTCCGGCTTTTGACATCATGAAATCTTTAAACGCGGCCGCCCCATTTTTAGATCGTTTCGGTGGTCACCCACAAGCTTGTGGTTTTTCAGTCACGAGTGAAGAAAAAATAAAGGCGGCTTTAGCCGCCATGACTGCAGTGGCCGAAGCAGAATTAATAGCCGAAGATTTAGTTGCTGAATTTTTTATTGAAGCCGAGGTGTCTTTGTCAAAAATTAATTGGGAATTAGAAACCGCCATTTCGCAACTGGCGCCGTTTGGTGAAGGGAACCGACAGCCGATTTTTGCCACCCGCGGTTTACAGTTGGTTAGTTTTGAAACCATGGGGTTGGAAGGAAAACATTTAAGAATGACCGTTCGTGATCCGGCCGAAGGAATAATTAAAAAAATGGTCGCCTTTGGTTGGGGAAAAATCGTTTCTGAATTGCAAATCGGCGGTTTAATTGATGTGGCTTATACGATTGGTATTAATGAATGGAATGGTAATAGGGAATTGCAGCTGAGGGTAGAAGATTTGCGTTTAATTAGCTAAAATTTGTATTTTTAAAGCGATCGCTCAATTTTTTAATATTTTATGTTAACAAAGGAAAAAATTTCTTTTAAAATTAAACTTTTTTCTTTTGAAGCCTCTGTTTTGTTGAAAATTGCAAAGGAAAAGGAAAAAAACGGAAATAACAATGTTGTTTTTAAAAAAACAGATAAATTATCCAAACGCGGCCTTTTGGCTCTTAAAAGAAAAAATTTAGTTAAGATTAAAAAGAATAAAGAAGATTGGGGAGCCAGTTTAACAGGCGATGGATTATTAGAGTTTTTTAAATTGCGCATGATCGAAGCCGATAAATTGCCTAAAGGAGAGATTTGTCTAGTTGTTTTCGATATTCCAGAAAAGTTTAAAAAACAACGAGCAATGATAAGAAAATTCTTGACTGATTGTTGTTTTTTAAGAATTCAAAAAAGTGTTTGGAAATCACAATTTAATTATTCTGATTTAATTTTCGAGTTTTTTAAAGTATTAGAAATAGAAGATTGGGTTTATGTTTTTTTAGCTAAAGAGAGATGAAATATTAAGTTTTTAAACGATCGTTTAAAAAATGTGTTTTTTGTTTAATTTTAGTAAAAAAATGTATTTTTTGTTATAATCCCGATGCCTATGTCTATTAAAAACGTCCGTATCTACACCGATGGCGGCGCTCGAGGTAATCCTGGTCCGGCTGGCTCTGGGGCGGTTATTAAATCGCTACACGAAGATGGTTCGGAAAACGAAACCATTGCCGCGCTTCATAAATTTTTGGGTCAGGCCACTAACAATCAGGCCGAATATGAGGCAATCATTTTAGGTTTAACCAAGGCTAAAGAATTGGGAGTTGAACGAGTAGAATTATTTATGGATTCTGAATTGGCCGTTAAACAACTCAAGGGTGAGTATCGAGTCAAAAATTTCGAATTAGCCAAAAAATTTTTGGTTGTTTATAATCTAACGCAATCATTTAAAGAATTTAAAGTCCGCCACATTCCTCGCGAAAAAAATTCCGAGGCCGATGCTTTGGTAAATGCGGTAATCGACGAGCATACAAAATAATTTTATGTTGGAATGGGAAAAGGTTTATTTAAAAAAATCACCGATCAACAAACAAGGTGTTTTTGCTAATCGTCAAATTGAAAAGGACGAAGTGGTTTTTGATTTCAAAGGCCCAATTGTTAAGTACCCTTTTTATCCCAATGATTACAAAGGGCCATGCTGGTTAAATTTTGGTTATCGAATCTGGGGTGTGCCATTAAATAACACACCTTGGCGCTTTGTTAATCATTCTTGCTGTCCCAATGTTGGTTTTGGTGTCCCTGGTCAGGTTGTGGCCATGCGGCAAATTAAAAAAGATGAGGAGATCGTGATTGATTATTCTATTACCGAAGGTACAGCTAAAAAATGGAAATTAAAATGTCATTGTTTGGCCAAAAATTGTCGTGGAATAATTACCTCGATTCAATATTTACCTCAAGAAATTTTTGATCAACAAAAAAAGTATATCCCCAAGTTTTTGCGGGACTGTTTTTTGGCCGAGAAGACTTATCAAAAACCAAAAGTTAAGGGCTTGTTTGCTAAACGAACCATTAAGCGCGGTGAAAAAATTTTTACTGTTGAAGGTCCAATAATAAATTATCCTTTTCCGCCAAATTATCGAATTGGTCCGACTTGGGTAATGGTTGGCAAAAGATCGTGGATAATTCCAACTAATGACAGCCCGTGTCCGGCTATTAAACATTCTTGCAATCCCAATGCCGGATTTATTAAAAAGAATATTGTGGTAGCCATGAAAACAATCAAAGCCAATCAAGAAATTACCATCGATGATTCTATCACCGAAGCCGATCCAAATTGGCGCAAAAAATGTCACTGTGGTGAAAAAAATTGTCGACAAATAATTCGCTCCATCCAATATTTACCAGAAAAAATTTACAAAAAATATTTGCCGTTTATTCCAGAATATATGCAGAAAGTTTACATTCAAAAAAAAGGTAATAAAAAATAATTTACACTTTTACAATTTTTACGTTTTTACCATCAAAAATATGTTCCGTTTTTACAACACCCTAACTAAACAAAAGGAAGAATTTCAACCGCTCAAGGCCAACGAAGCACGTATCTATACTTGTGGCCCGACAGTTTATTTGTTTCCGCATATCGGTAACTGGCGGTCTTATATTTTTTCCGACGTTCTTCATCGTGTTTTAAAACAGGGTGGTTTTGACGTCACTCGTGTTGTTAACATTACCGACGTTGGTCATTTAGTTGGTGATGGTGACGAAGGTGAAGATAAAATGATCGTGGCTATGCGACGAGAGGGAAAGTCGGCTTACGAAGTCGCACGTTTTTACGAAGCGGTTTTTATGAGCGATCGCGATAAATTAAATGTTTTACCAGCTACGGTTTATCCGCGAGCCACTGAACATATTGCCGAGCAAATTGAGTTGGTGAAAAAATTAGAAGAAAATGGTTTCACTTATAAAACAACGGATGGGATTTATTTTAACACTTTAAAATTGCCAGAATATGGTCGTCTTTCTGGTCAGCGGGCTGAAGAAAAACAAGCCGGGGCTCGGGTGGAACTTGGTGAAAAGAAAAACATTACTGATTTTGCTCTTTGGAAGTTTTCTCCAGCCGATTCGAAACGTGAAATGGAATGGGTGTCGCCCTGGGGCATTGGTTTTCCAGGTTGGCACTTGGAATGTTCGGCTATGTCTAAAAAATATTTGGGCGTTCCATTCGACATTCATACTGGTGGCGAAGATCATATTCCGGTACATCACGAAAATGAAATCGCTCAAACTTTTGGTGCTGATGGTGTTCTTGAGGCTAATGTTTGGATGCACAACGCCTATCTTATGGCTGATGGGGGAAAAATGAGTAAGTCGCTCGGAAATATTTATACCTTGGCGCAGTTAGAAGAAAAAGATATTGAGCCATTAGCTTTTCGTTTGTTTTGTCTTACTGCTCAATATCGGGCCAAATTAAATTTTACTTTTGAAGCTACACAAGCCACACAAAACGCTTTAAACAAACTCCGAGAAATCATTCGTGATTGGCCAGTTCCGGGTTCCGAGATTTGTGAGGATTATAATAAGCGGTTCCTTGAGGCCATTGAAGATGATTTAAATACCCCCCAAGCTCTGGCAGTGATGTGGGAAATGGTTGGTGATCCGACAGTCGAAAATTCGGCTAAGGCGACCACCTTGCTGGAATTTGATAAAATTTTTGGCCTTAAACTTGAAGAATATATTGGTAAAAAAGTCGAAATTCCAGCCGAGGTAGACGCCCTGGTTTCGCTTCGCCAAATAGCTCGCGAGAAAAAAGACTGGACAGAATCTGACCGTTTGCGAGACGAGATAGCCAAACTCGGATTTGTAGTTGAAGACGCAAAAGATGGCATAAAAGTAAAAAAGGTGCTAAACTAACCTTAAGTTATGAGTCCGCAGAATAAAATTGATCAAGAGCCGATAAAAATTACACCAAAAGAGAATTTGGGTAAAAAACCTGAAGTTTTTGGTTTGCCTAAAGAAACGGTTGAAATAACACCTGAGGTTTTAGAAACCGCAGGTGTCGTAGAATCGGCAAATGAAGCCGAACCAATAAAATCAGCCGAAGCCACGGAAGCTCCACCGCCAGCCACACCAATAGCTATAACTCCAGCTGTTCCGGTTTTACCTAAGGACGAAATTGTCCAAGAAATTGAAGAACTTTTATCTGAAGATTTAACTGATCTATTTTTAAAAATGAAGCCAGAAGACCAAGAAGCTTTTCGTTTAAAAGGTGAGGAGACAGCTTCAAAAATTCGCGTACTTTTATCGGCGGCCAAAGTTAATGTTAAAAAAATTCTTTTTTTAATTTGCGATTGGCTTAAAATGATTCCTGGAGTCAATCGTTTCTTCCTCGAACAAGAGGCAAAAATAAAAACCGATAAAATTCTCTTAAGTGCTGAAGATCATCGGCAAAAAGGGAAACTTTGAGACCATGCTTTTTAATTTGTTGGCGCCGACCTTTATGGCCGACGAAAATCCGGTTCCCACGGTTGATTTAATTGCGGATTCGAGCTTGTTTTTACCAGCCGTTATTCTAATTTCTTTAATTATTGGCGTCATAATTTTTGGCGGGTTTTTGGTGGCCCGTTTTTTTCTTCGTCGGCGAGTTCATGGCCGCCATGGCGGTTTATCTTTGGTTATTTTACAAATTACCATTCCCAAATTTCGGCGAGTTGAAGAAGCGACTAAAGAAATTAATACTGATCAAACCCGTCAGCTAATTGGTGTGGCCGAATCGCTTTTTTCCACGATCGGTGGCTTAAAATCACAAAGAGGTTTTAAAGCCTGGCTTTTTGGTCGCACCGATGAAATGTCTTTTGAAATCGTGGCTAACAAAAAATTAATTTGTTTTTACGTGGCCGTGCCACAAAAACTTCAGGCTCACCTTGAACAGCAAATTTCTTCAGTTTATCCTGATGCTCATTTGGAAGTTATTGAAGATTACAATATTTTTACGCCCACAGGTACGGTTCTCGGGGCTTATTTAAATCTTAAGCGACCAGTTAGTTTTCCCATTAAAACTTATTTGAAAACCGAAACCGATCCGCTTAATGCTTTGACTAATGCGCTTTCTAAAGTTAATGAAGACGACGGCGTGGCTATTCAATACATTGTTCGAGCCGCCAAGCGTGATTGGAACAAAAGAGGTTTGGGCATTGCCAAACGTATGCAACAGGGCACGCCCATGGAAGAGGCCGTGGCTGGCCATACTCGCGGTAAAAAGAAAGACGGTTTTTTTTCAATTTTAGGTTTTGGTTCTGATAACAAACCACAAAATCAGCAACCAGAAACTTATCGCCTTTCACCTTTAGAAGAAGAGGCAGTTAAGGGCATCGAGCAAAAAGCCAGCAAGGCCGGCATGGATGTTAATATTCGTTTGGTAGTTTCGGCGCCAGCGGCTGATCGAGCCGAAATGCTTATGGGTGATTTAATCACGGCTTTTTCGCAATATAATATTTATCATTTTGGCAATGCCTTTAATAAAATTTTACCCTCGTCAAAAACTCGTTTGGTTCGTCGATTTATTTATCGGAGTTTTGATGAAAAATTTAAAACCGTTTTTAATACCGAAGAAATGGCTAGCCTTTGGCATTTACCTTTAGTCACGACTGAAACTCCCAATATTCTTTGGTTGGGCGCACGACGGGGTGCAGCTCCTTCGGAAGTCCCGGGATCAGAAGTGGAAAATCTTTTTATTGGTAATAATTTTTATCGTGGTAAAAAAACGCCGATTTATATTAAAAAAGCCGATCGTCAGCGCCACATGTATGTGATTGGTAAATCCGGTACTGGTAAATCTCAATTTTTAGCCGGCATGATTGTTCAAGATATTCAGCGCGGTCACGGCGTTTGCGTGGTTGACCCGCACGGTGATTTGGTCGATCAGGTTTTGGGTAATATTCCCAAAGAGCGGGTTGATGATGTGGTTATTTTTAATCCATCTGATACCGAACGACCGGTTGGTCTTAATATGCTTGAAGTTAAGGATGAAAATCTTAAAGACTTTGCCGTTCAAGAAATGATTGCGGTTTTTTACAAGTTGTTTCCGCCGGAAATGATTGGCCCAATGTTTGAGCATAACATGCGCAATGTCATGTTGACTTTGATGTCAGATCCAGAAAACCCCGGTACTTTGGCCGAAATTCCTCGAATGTTTACTGATCAGGAATATGCTGATGAGTGGGTGGCTAAAGTTAAAGATCCGGTTATTCGGGCTTATTGGGAAAAAGAAATGGCCAAAACTTCGGATTTTCATAAATCAGAAATGTTGGGTTACTTGATTTCTAAAGTCGGTCGATTTGTGGAAAACGAAATGATGCGCAACATCATTGGTCAAAGTCGTAATGGTTTTGATCTACGCGAAATCATGGATAAACAAAAGATTTTGTTAGTCAATTTGTCCAAAGGGCGAACTGGTGAAGTTAACGCCAACTTGCTTGGCCTAATTATTGTTTCCAAATTACAAATGGCCGCCATGGGTCGAGCCGATATGGCCGAAGAAGATCGCAAAGATTTTTATCTCTATATTGACGAATTCCAAAACTTTGTGACCAATTCTATCGCAACTATTTTGTCTGAAGCTCGAAAATATCGTTTGTGCTTGATTGTGGCTCACCAGTATTTAAATCAGTTAACCGATCAGAGTGGTAAAACCGAAGTTCGTGATGCTGTGCTTGGTAACGTTGGCACAACCTTTGTGGCGCGTATTGGTCCAGAAGATACCGAGGTTTTAGAAAAGATTTATACGCCATATTTTTCGGGTAATGATTTAATCAATTCAGAAATGCAAACTTGGTATACTAAAATGATTGTTAACAATAGTGCGATTCGTCCGTTCACCATGTCAGTGCCTCACTATAGCCGCGAATTTATGCGTGGCAATCCCGAATTAAGAAAAGCTATTTACGAATTATCACGTTTGAAGTACGGTCGCGACCGAGCCATTGTTGAAGCGGAAATTTTAGAACGTTCTAATTTAGGTGGGGCCCCAGCCAATCTGCAATCAGTTGGAGAAAACAACTTTTAATTTTAAATGTCCAATGTCCAATTTCCAATGTCTAATGATGGAGGTTAGAAATTTTAAAAAATATAAACAATCCTTCATTAGACATTTGACATTCCCACTAATTAGACATTTTTAAAATAGTTATGTCCGACGACTTTTTAACCGATGATTTTGATTTTGAACCTGAGCCCGAGGAAGCGCCAAAAAAAATGGCGCCTGATCCGCGGTTGATTTTGGCTAAGAAAATTTTAAAACAACTTCACGAAAGTTTGGGTAATGTTCTTGAACTGCTTGATGGTGGAAATTTCGATGAAGCCAATGCCGATTTAGCCGGTTTAATGGTTACCAAAAAACAAGCCGAAAAAACTTTAGATGATATTTCTGGCTCGCGAGTTATCGAAGGGGTTTTTGATGGCCAAGCCATGATTGGTTCTGATGGTAAAAGTTATGCCGTGCCGCCAAATTATGCTTCCAAGTCGCGGTTGGTTGAAGGCGACATGTTAAAGTTAACGATTAAAAAAGATGGCTCGTTCTTATTCAAACAAATTGGTCCCATCGAACGTTCGCGAGTAGTTGGTAAGTTGGCTTTTGATGCCTCGGAAAATATTTTTGTGGCTATTTGCGGCGAGCAAACTTTTAAATTGGCCAATGCCAGTGTTTCCTTTTTCCATGGTGAGCCTGGTGATGATGTAATAATTCTCGTCCCCAAAAATACTCCGAGCGTTTGGGCAGCCGTGGAAAATGTGGTTAAAAAATAATTTTTTTATGAAAAAGAACCGTTGGTTTAGCCAGCGGTTTTTTTCTTGATTTTTTTTTGTAAAAAGGGCATACTTTATGGCGTTATGGATAATCAAAAACCCAAAGTTTTTGCCTTTGTTGATAGTCAAAATTTGAACCTGGGTGTTTTGGACAGCGGCTGGAAACTTGATTTTAAAAGATTCAGAGTTTATTTAAGGGACAAATTTAATGTCACCGATGCTTTTTTGTTTATTGGATATTTTCCTGGCAATGAGGCTCTTTACACCTTCCTTCAAAAAGCCGGTTTTCTTTTGGTGATCAAACCAACACTAGTAATTAACAGAAATACGGAAAACGAGACCGTTAAAGGAAATGTTGACGCTGAACTTGTTTTACATACCATGATTGAATGGAAAAATTATGATAAGGCAATTATCGTGACTGGTGATGGAGATTTTCATTGTTTATTAGAATATTTAGAAAGTAAAAAAAAATTAGCCCACTTAATTATTCCCAATAAACGAAAATTTTCGGCTTTATTAAGAAAATTTAGGCCGTATTTTGTGTTCTTAGATGGTTTGGAACAAAAGCTTTCTAGAAAAACAAAAGAGAGGGAGTAACCTTCGGACAAAACCTTAGGTGTGCCCTCTCATCGTGATAACTAAATTATAACCCAAATTAGATTTTTGTCAAGATCATAGATTTTATGAATTTTTTTAGCCTCATTTTTGGCGATCCGAATAAAAAAGTTTTAGCTAAGCTTCAGGATCAGGTTACTCAAATCAATTCTTTTGAGTCAGTCATGAAGGAGCTTTCCAGTGAAGAGTTAAAAGGCAAGACGGTTGAGTTTCGCGAACGTTTGAAAAACGGAGTGGCTCTCGACGATTTACTACCCGAAGCGTTTGCCGCGACTCGTGAAGCGGCCTGGCGAACGCTTAATATGCGGCATTACGATGTTCAGTTACTTGGCGGCATTGCTTTACATTTAGGACACATTGCCGAAATGCGGACTGGTGAGGGTAAAACTCTGGCGGCTACAGCCCCGCTTTATCTCAATGCTCTTGAGGGCAAGGGTTGTCATTTGGTTACGGTTAATGATTACTTGGCTCGTCGTGACTCGGTTTGGATGGGGCAAATTTATTACGCCCTAGGTTTATCAGTTGCTTGCGTTCAGCATGACCAAGCTTTTATTTACGATCCAGAATACTCCCCCTCCCACACTGGGGGAGGGGTTGGGGGTGGGGGTGAAGATGACGCTGAGGCGCACGATGCGGTGCGTGATACCACTGGATCTTTTCGAGTTCATACTGATTATCTTCGACCGTGTTCGCGTAAGGAAGCTTATGCAGCCGATATCACTTATGGCACCAATAATGAATTTGGTTTTGATTTTTTGCGTGACAACATGGTTTATCGTTTAGACCAAATGGTTCAGCGACCTTTGCATTATGCTATTGTCGATGAAGTTGATTCCATTTTGATCGATGAAGCCCGAACGCCGCTGATTATTTCTGCCCCGGCCGAGGAATCGACAGACATGTATATGCGATTTGCCGCGGCCGTAAAGTTTTTAAAAGAAAACGAAGATTACAATATTGATGAAAAAATGCGTTCCGCCGCGCTCACGGCCGAAGGTATTGCCAAACTCGAGAAAACTTTAGGCATCGATAATATTTATGCTGGCACCGGAGCCGAGGCTCATCATGCCGAGCAAGCTTTGCGAGCCCACGCTCTTTATAAAAACGATCGTGATTATGTAGTCAAAAACGGCGAGGTCATTATTGTTGACGAGTTTACTGGTCGACTTATGGAAGGCCGGCGTTATTCTGAAGGCTTGCACCAAGCGATCGAAGCCAAGGAAGGGGCTAGAGTACAAAACGAAAGTGAAACTTTAGCCACCATTACTTTTCAAAATTATTTTCGCATGTATCACAAGTTAGCTGGTATGACTGGTACAGCGGCGACTGAAGCGGAAGAGTTTGGAAAAATTTATGATTTGGAAGTTACGACCATTCCACCAAACAAAACTCCGCAACGTCACGACTTGCCAGATCGAGTTTATAAAAATGAGGTTGGTAAATTCACCGCTGTGGCTCGTGAAGTTAAAGCTCTGCACGAAAAAGGTCAGCCAGTTTTGTTGGGCACAATTTCGATTGAAAAAAACGAAATGTTAAGTCAGCTTTTAACTCGTGAAGGCGTGCCACATAATATTTTGAACGCCAAAAACCACGAGCGAGAAGCCGAAATTATTGCCCAAGCTGGCCGTTCTGGTGGCGTAACTTTGGCTACCAACATGGCTGGTCGTGGTGTGGACATTGTTTTGGGTGGCAACCCACCAGATGTTGACGAAGCAACTAAAGTTAAATCATTTGGTGGCTTGATGGTTATTGGTACTGAACGTCATGAATCACGTCGTATCGATAATCAGCTCCGCGGTCGAGCTGGTCGTCAGGGTGATCCGGGAGCCACGCAATTTTATGTTTCCATGGAAGATGATTTAATGCGAATTTTTGGTTCTGATCGGGTTAAGGGCATGATGGATCGTTTGGGCATCCCTGACGATCAGCCAATTGAAAACGGCATGGTTTCTTCATCAATTGAAAAAGCTCAGCACCGAGTCGAGGGTCATCATTTTGATACGCGCAAACATCTTTTGGAATATGATGACGTTTTGAATAAACATCGAGAATTAATTTACGGTCGGCGTCGCGAAATTGTTGAGGGCTTTGAAAAAGATGATCCAACTTCTTTAAAAAATAAAGTTTTAGAAATTGTTGAAGACGAAATTGAACAAGTGGTCATGTTTCATACTGGTGAAGGTCAAAAGGGAACAACTGGCAAGGTTGGAGGTGATTGGAATCCTCAAGAAATTCTCGAAGTGGTGCAAACCATGATTCCGCTTTCGCCGACGGCCCGAAAAAATATTGAGGAGTTTACTTTGGGCCAAACTAAAGAAAAGTTAGCTCTAGCTACTGAACGCACCAAGCTGATTGAAATTATTGTTAGTGCGGCCAAAGAAGCTTATCAAATTGCCGAAGAAAAAATGGGCGACTCGGTTAAATTAAAAGAATTGGAACGCAATGTTATTTTACGCGCCATAGATCGTTTATGGATTGATCATTTGTCAGCCATGACCGAACTCCGAACTGGCATTGGCCTGCGCGGTTATGGTCAGCTCGATCCGTTAGTTGAATATAAACGCGAAGCGTTTAGAATGTTTAATCGTTTGTTGGGTGGCATAAATCAGGAAATTGCTAATTCGTTTTTTAAAGTCGCGGTTCACGCCATCAATGCCCGCCAAGCCGCTTTGCAAGGCAAAACCTTGTTCGAACGCGCCGGCGCGGCCATTGCTTCAACTAAACCAGGCGCCACTACTGCGGCCGCCGCCAAAACCAACCAAGCCGGTTCCGCCCAAAAAACCGTCGGCCGAAATGATCCGTGTCCTTGTGGTTCGGGTAAAAAGTACAAGAAGTGCCATGGTAAATAATTCAAATATGTCCTTAATTCTTCTAAAACATTTTAATTTTTTACCAGAGGCGGAATTGGCCAAAAGTCGTCTTGAAAACGAAGGGATTCGTTCACTGCTTCAGAAAGAAGGTATTCCTGGAGCGGCTGTGACTTTGCTTCAAGGTGCGGATTTATTGGTAAAGGAAAAAGATTTAGAACAAGCGAAAAATATTTTGGTTTGTACACAGATTGAGACCGCTGCAAAACTCTTTTTTTGAAAATTTTTTCTTTCAAAGTGGGAAGAAAAAATAAAAAATAGCCTTTTTGTTTGTTTTAATCCCTATTTTAGGGCACTGGTAGTGAATCAGGTGGCTGACCCACTGCCAATAAGTTAATAATTCTTTTGTTTTCAATGTTTTATCGGTACAATTGGATTAAACTGTGACGAGTAACCGTTTTATTCCAACTTTTATGCCCAAAAAAACCAAT
>JAZDEQ010000056.1:0-2524 GCA_043808565.1 Candidatus Uhrbacteria bacterium
AAAAAAGACACTTGAGTCATTGTCTGAATAGTTCAGAAAATAATTTAAGCGTCCTTATCTAATCATTCGTGGTTCGGTTTCAAACTAACGGAATCGTTTTGTGTTTTTATTGAATGTTTTTAGAGTTTCCGATACGTGAACTGCGGCTTGTCCCGCATTACTGGAGACATTTTTGGCAGAGAAACTCCAGCCACCTTCCGACAAAGAAACAAACTCAATCGTCCCTTTGCCGTTGAAGTCTACTGCCACGTGATCGCCTGCCTCGTCTTCGTCAATAGTATCAAGGATATCACCGTCACCAGTCTTGAACCTCCTCATGACGGCGGTCATTCTTTCCCACGTCGTCGTTCCACTGACATTGATCAGTTCCATTTGTTCCATCTCCTGGTAAAAAGGCTGGGATTAAATTAACATCAAAAATAGCTGTTTGTCAAGACGGTAATACCCGGCCAAAATCAAAGCAATCAAAAAATCAGAAAAAATTAAGATCAAACAAAAACCGCCCCGGTCTGATCTGAGTGTCAAACACGGGGCACGTTGGCCGAGAGTGGCCTTCTTGGGGTGAGGTAGATATCGAGCTCAGCCTCACTGAGACGAAGAAAATCAGAGATACTTTCATCGCCGTCCACGGCGATCCGGACGGAGAATTTCCACCTGCCATCTTCCCAGTAGAAACGCGCAGTTTCATCGCCTGGAAAGACCACGGAAAACCCATCTCTGTTCGCCTCAGTCTCAGAAAGAAGAACTGATCCAGTCCAAACCATGGCTGCTGGTCTGGTCTTTTGAGGATCACGCGTGGCCGCCACGATGTGACGCCACGTAGTCTTTCCGCTAACCTCCTTCATGATCACCTCTTAAAAGTTAAAGGACTACTTAGAATATTAATATCAAAAAACTGCTTGTCAAGAACCAAGCAGTTTTTTTTGATAATTTGGCTTGAATTTAGATCTCCCAACCACTGCCCTCTTCTGGCACAATTACCTCGGCTTTTAATTCGTGTCTGAGGTGAGTGGCGAAAACATCTTGAACCTCAGGATCGCCGTGGACTAAAAATATTTTTGGTAAAGTTCCTTCTTCTGGCTGTACCCAACGAGTTAATTTTTCCTGGTCGCCATGAGCCGAAAAAGAGCCGATGGCTTCAACCTTAGCTTTGACTTTAATTTCTTGGCCGTAAATTTTTACTTTCTTAGCACCTTCATAAACCAATCGACCAAGTGAACCGCGGGCTTGATAGCCAATGATCAAAAGTAAACTATTAGGATCTGGCAAAACTCGCATTAAGTGATGCATAATTCGCCCGCCAGTCATCATACCCGAACCGGCAATAATAACTTTAGGGGTTGGCGAGGCATTAATAAATTTTGATTCTTCGGTGGTTAAGGTTTCTCGTAAATTGGGAAAGCTAAAAAAATCTCGATCTGGATCAGAAAGAATCGAAGCATCAAATTGTAAATAAGTTTTGTAGTGACGGTATAATTCTGTGGAACGAATGGCCATGGGACTATCCAAATAAATTGGTATGTTGGTTTTTAAATCGTGGAGCAAAAGATTGTTTAATTCATAAAGCAATTCTTGAGTACGTTCAATGGAAAAAGCTGGAATGGCCAAAACGCCATTTTTTTTAATTATCTCGACCAAATATTGTTTGATCAAACGGCTGCGCTCAGCCGCTGGTTCGTGAATAACATGACCATAAGTTGATTCACAAACTAAAACATCGGCTTTTGATAAAGGTTCGGTCGTGGCCAAAATTGGCACATTATCATTACCAATGTCACCAGAAAAAACCACTCGTTTACCTTCAGCTTCAAAAGAAACATAAGCCGAACCCAGCACATGACCCGCATCATGAAACATGGCCGTAATGCCCGGAGCAATTTCCACCTGTTCGTGATAGCCAATACCATTACATCGCGCATGAACATCATCAACATCTTCGCGAGAATACAAAACTTTTTCCTGCAAGCGTTTGGCGTTTTCTTCCATGATATGTAAAGCGTCTTCTAAAACAATATAAGTTAAAGCGCAAGTTGGCGCGGTCATAATAAATTTGCCGTCATAACCATCGTGGATTAATTTTGGCAAACGTCCGGTGTGATCAAGATGAGCATGGGTCACCAAAACCGCATCTAGCTCTTTTGGTTTAAAAGAAAAATCTTCATGATTTTTTTCTTCAGAAAATTTCTCGCCCTGAAACATGCCGCAATCAATTAAAATTTTCCGATTAACCCCATTAGCATCCTTAGCCTCAAAAAGATGACACGATCCAGTCACCTCACGCGCCGCCCCATAAAAAGTAATTTTCATATTGGTTGAATTATAGCACAAAATAGCCAAAAAATAGTTCCCCCTCGCCCCCGGGGAGAGGGGTTAGGGGTGAGGGCAGGGCAATCGCACTTAAATTTCGCTAAACAAAAGGATTTTTAAAAAACAGTCATTTAAAGAAAAACACCCTCGTCCAGGGTGTTTTTCGTTTTTTCTGATAAAATGAATGGGTTGAAAGATTAGATAAAAAACTTTTTTC
>JAZDEQ010000057.1:0-22513 GCA_043808565.1 Candidatus Uhrbacteria bacterium
TGGCGATAATGGAATCATCCATGGTTTCTCCGGGGAGTTGGAGATGGGCTGCCAAGAAAGGCGGCCGCGGGGGTGGCTTTGGAGGGCTCCAAAGTTGGTTAATTATAGTCATTTTTTTGAATTTTTGTCAAGGTTGAGCGGGAAATCCTCTCCCCTAACCCCTCCCCTACGTTCAAGTTAAGGGGAGGGGGAATTTGGTGGTCAAGTAAACTTTTTTTGACAGATTTTTTGTGGTCTGCTAATTTAAAAATATACATATGATTTGGTCAAAATTCGTTAATCAAGATAATGATAATAACCAGTGAGGCTGACCTAGTTTGTAATTCCTTATTTTTACAAAAAAGACCAGCAAAAATCGCTGGTTTTTTGATTGTTTTTCCACTTCTCCAATCATTAAATCTAAGCTAAAATAACTACTATCTATGTCTCAAAATACTTATATTTCCGAAATCCAAAAATTTGTTGGCCAAGAGGTAACTCTTAAGGGTTGGGCTTACAATTTCCGTTCCAGTGGCAAGATTTTCTTTTTACAGTTGCGTGATGGTTCTGGCCGAGTTCAAATTGTTTATTCGGCCGGGAGTTTAACTCCCGAACAATGGGAGACACTTCAGTCCCTGCGAATCGAATCATCAGTATCTATTCGAGGTACGGTAAAGGCCGAACCACGTGCCCCATCGGGGTTTGAGCTCGACGGGACTTCTGTTGAAATCATTGGTTTGGCACCTGATGATTATCCGATTGGTAAAAAAGAACACGGGCCAGAATTTCTTTTAGACAATCGTCATCTTTGGTTGCGTAGTGAAAGCCAGTGGGCAGTTTTACGTATTCGCCATTGGGTTAAACTGGGTCTTCAAGAGTTTTTTAACGGCCAGGGTTTTGTTGAGCTTGATACGCCGACTTTTACTCCAAATAGTTGCGAAGGAACAACTGATCTTTTTGAAGTAGAGTATTTTGATAAAAAAGCTTACTTGACTCAAAATGGCCAATTGTATCTTGAGGCCATGTGTATGGCTTTTGGTCGGGTTTATGATTTGTGTCCAAACTTTCGAGCCGAAAAATCAAAAACCAGAAAACACCTCACAGAATTTTGGTCGCTTAATCCAGAAATAGCCTTTATTAATCATGAAGAAAGCTTGATTTTGCAAGAAAAGGCTTTAAAATTTGTGGTTGAATTTGTTCTTCAGCAGGCTGTTTTAGAGTTAAAGGTTCTTGAACGTGACGTTTCCGAACTTCAGGCTTTTTTGCAAGAGCCATTTAAACATTATGAATATAAAGAAGCTATTTCTTATCTTCAAGAACACGGTTCGCAGATAAAATACGGCGATGATTTAGGTGCCGAAGATGAAGAGATCCTTACTCGAGATAGTCGAGCTGCTGTAGTGGTAAAAAATTGGCCAAAAGCCATTAAGCCTTTTTACGTTAAAGGTCATTCTGGCGATCCGTCATTGGTTTTTAATGCTGATGTTTTAGCCCCGCGAGGTTTCGGAGAGATAATTGGCGGTAGCCAACGTGAGGATAACCTAGAAATTTTGGAAAAAAATTTACATGAGCATAATTTACCGTTAGATATTTTTTCTTGGTATTTGGATCTACGAAAATATGGTTCAGCACCACATTGTGGTTTTGGTATTGGTATTGAACGAGTGACTCGTTGGATTGCCGGTATTCATCATGTAAGAGAAACTACAGCTTTTCCGAGAATGATAAATAGAATTACGCCGTAAAAAGAGGATCGCTTTATGAAACAGAAAATTATAGGATTATTACTTATTGTGATCGCGTTATTTTTTGGTTATTCCATTCTTTCTTGTGGTACAGATAGTTATTTTCATTTTCGTCATAATTTGACTTGTCCAGTTAGTCTGCTTACTAAAAGTTCAACGCCAGTCGTTTTAAATAATCAAATAAAATCCATCGAGTCAGGAACTTATTTGGTTTATTCAACGTTTAAAATAATTAAGACCGCCACTGATTTTGAACCAGCTGAAGTTTTGAGCGAACTCTATTCTTATCGATTGGGGGATGGGAAAGTTAGTAAACTATTTAGCTCAGGTGATTTTACGTCATTTGAAATATATGGAACAAAAATTTCAATGACTAACATGACCTCAAGCTCCAGTACTCAAACTCTGGTTGACTTGAACAAGGACAAGACGTTAATTGATAGTTTTTTTCGCCCAACAGTTTCAAAAGATGGCAAGACTGAAGTTTTGGTTGAAGCTAAAAATTTGAGTGTCGATGACTTGAGTTGTGTCAAAGACATTTTGGAAATTAAAATTATCAAAGAAGGAGAAAATAATTCCATTGATAAGACTTTTATTTGGAAAGATTATGGTTTAAATCAGCTGTGTACAGAAAATTATTACGTTTCTAATAACGGAAAATATTTTTATGTTATTGGTGATTCGGTTGGCGATGGTTCGGTCAACACAGTAATGAAATATTCGGTTGATGAGGATAAAATGAGCCAAGTTAATTTACCAGCAAAAGAAAGTCACTTTGGTTCATGGCAATTAAATGCGGATAACGGTTGGTTGGCGGCGGTGACATTAGGAAATTATTTGAATATTCCACAGAGAATTTTTAAACTGAATTTAATTTCCGGTGAGATTACTGATTTGGCTGATCCAAATTCTTGGATTATTTATCAAGTGTTTTTGTCGGCTGATGGAAATTTTTGGGTACCAGTTTTTGGGGAGACTGTTGACGGAGAATTAATTTGTGTTCGAGTTTTGCCGGTTGGTGAAAAAATAACCGATGGCGATTCTCGGTGTCTTATGAATGGTAAGGTTATTGATTGGGTCGGTGATATGTTGGTCGTAGATCGTGGCGGCGAACTAGTAATTTACGACCTTAAAACTAAAGAAAGTACATTACTGGAACGGAGTTTTGGCGACGAATTTCTTGATGAAGATAATCAGATAGCGGAGTATATCGGTTCAATAAAAATTGAGTAAAATTAGCAAAAATTTAAATAAAGTTTCCTCACAATAACGTCGATCGACGTTATTGTGAGGAAAAGAAAAAATATGACCAGAACTTGGAATATCCAAACCACAAATAAAGTGGGGGAAACAGTAAAATTAAATGGTTGGGCTCACGGCGTACGTCGCATGGGCGATAAATTGGTTTTTGTCGACCTGCGCGATCGCAGTGGCCTTGTTCAAGTTGTTTGTTACAAACCAGACCTCGACGAGACTTCACTAATGGCCGTTGATGAAGTTGGGGGTGAGTATGTTTTAGAGATTGAGGGCATCGTGCAAAAGCGAGGCGAAAAACAAATCAATCCCGAGATGCCAACGGGCACCATAGAGGTGGCGGCCAAGTCGTTTAAAATTTTAAATACTTGTAAAACTCCGCCGTTTGAAATTGATAAAGATACCATTGGCGTTAATGAAGAACTTCGCCTCAAGTATCGTTACCTTGATTTGCGTAGCGAACGAATGCATAAAAATTTGATTTTGCGCGATCGAGTGGAAACTTTTTTTCGTGAATTTCTTCACGGTAAGGATTTTTTAGAGGTAGAAACACCAATTTTAACCAAGGGCACACCAGAAGGAGCGCGTGAGTTTTTGGTGCCATCAAGAGTTCATGCTGGTAAGATGTATGTTTTACCGCAATCGCCACAGCAATTTAAACAGCTCCTGATGGTTGGTGGTATAGAAAGATATTATCAACTAGCCCGCTGTTTTCGTGATGAGGATCAGCGTGGTGATCGCCAACCAGAGTTTACTCAATTGGATTTGGAAATGTCATTTGTTGAAAGGGAAGATGTAATGTCTTTAATCGAAGAGATGATGATTACTATGGTTAAAATCGTGACGCCAGAAAAAAGAATTCAACAAATACCTTTTCCACGTCTTTCTTATCAAGAAGCTATGGAAAAGTATGGTTGTGATAAACCTGATCTTCGTGAAGATAAAAACGATCCAAATCTTTTGGCTTTTTGTTGGGTGGTTGATTTTCCGTTTTTTGAAAAAACCGATGAGGGCGGTTGGACGTTTACTCATAATCCTTTCTCGGCCGCTATTCCCGAGCACCGCGAACAACTGATGAATAAAGAAAAGGTTGGTGAAATTTTGACCACTCAATACGACATTGTTTTGAATGGCTATGAAGCCGGTGGCGGCAGTATTCGCAATCATTCACCAGAAGCGTTACATAAAGTTTTTGAGATTATGGGTTTTAATGAGGAACAAATTCAAGCTCAATTTGGTCATATGTTGGAAGCTTTTTCTTATGGCGCGCCACCGCATGGCGGCATTGCCCCCGGTGTTGATCGAATTGTTATGATTTTGGCTAATGAACCTAATATCCGCGAAGTGATTCCTATGCCCAAAACCGGCGATGCTCGCGACCTTATGATGGGCGCGCCCAGCGAATTACCAGAAAAGACTTTGTCTGATGTCCACATTAAAAAACTTTAAATGTTCCGTCGGGTTTTATTAGAAAAATTTTAAAAAATATGGTCAGAACTTTAAATTTTGAACTTTTAAATAAAGTAGGGGAGAAAGTAATGGTGGCGGGCTGGCTGCACCGTCTTCGTGATTTAAATAAATTCGGTTTTGCAATTTTGCGCGATCGCAGTGGTTTAATTCAAGTAGTTTTAACACCAGAACATTTAGCCCAACTCAAAGATTTGCAATTAGAAACAGTTCTGCGAATTACGGGAATAGTGGCCAAAAAACAAAGCAAAGATCCAAATGCTAATGAAGTTGAAATTCAAGCTGAAACTTTGGAAATTCTGTCGCCAGTTAGAGATGTTCTACCAGTAGAAATTAATAAAATTGATATCGAAGCTCAGCTTGATACAATTCTTGATAATCGGGTGGTTACACTTCGTAACTTGAAACAACGGGCCATTTTTCGTGTTCAGGCGGTTTTGGCTCAAGGTTATCGTTCTTATATGGCCCGACAAGGATTTGTGGAAATATTTTTTCCAGTTTTGGCCGGGGCTGCGTCTGAAGGCGGATCCGAATTTTTTAAAGTCGATTATTATGGTCGTGAGGCGACCTTGACTCAATCAGCTCAACTTTATAAACAAATAACCATGGGAGTTTATGAAGCAGTTTATGGTATCTCGAGTTCGTTTAGAGCAGAAAAATCAGCTACCTCACGTCACCTTACTGAATTCAACCAGTTAGAATTCGAAATGGGGTTTATCGATGGAATGGAAGATATAATGAGCTGCTGTGAGGGTGTGGTTCGAGAAATGCTGGCGATGGTTGAAAGCCAGTGTGCTTCGGATTTGGCTTTGCTTGAAGTAACATTACCGCCGCTTGGCGAAAAATTTCCGCGCTTAAAACTCAAAGAAGCTTTGGAAATTTATAAACAAGGAACCGGAATTGACGAGACAGCCGAACCAGATCTTTCGCCAGCAGCGGAAAAATGGTTATCGACAATTTGGGGGCCAAAAGAACATAATTGCGGTTTTATTTTTGTGACCCATTACCCAGAAACCAAACGTCCATTTTATACCAAAGTTGATCCCGAAGATCCAACTTCAACCCTAAGTTTCGACTTGGTCGGTTTTGGTAGTGAGATTGTCACTGGCGGCATAAGAATTAATCGTTATGATGAACAAATAGAAAGAATTAAAGCCAAAGGTTTAAACCCGGCTGATTTTGAAGATTATTTAATGATGCACAAATATGGCATTCCACCAGAAGGTGGGTTTGGTATGGGGTTACAAAGATTAACTCAGAACGTTCTTGGTTTTGATAACATTAGAGAAGCCACGATTTTTCCGCGCGATGTTCAAAGACTAAGACCATAATAAGCCAAAAGGGGACGAAATTACGAATGTCGGCGAATATACGAATTTGGTTAAAATCGATTTTTTATTTCCGATCCAACATTCGTATATTCGTAAAAATTCGTAATTTCGTCCCCCCCCAAAAAACATGTATCAAGTTTCCCTGGAAAAATTTTCTGGTCCGCTCGATCTTTTGCTTTCCTTGATTGAAAAAGACGAGTTGCCAATTACCGAAATAGCGCTAGCTCAAGTGACTGGTGATTATCTTAAGTATCTAGAAAAAACTGAAGTCCCAGCCGAAGAATTGGCGGATTTTTTAACCGTGGCCGCACGATTGTTGCTGATTAAATCTAATTCAATTTTGCCTAGTCCAATTGAAGAAATCGAGGACCCAAATACTCTGGCGGCTCAACTCCGTTTGTATCGGGCTTTTATTGAGGTGGCCAAAAAAATGGAAAGCTTGTATTTGGGCGAGGCCGCGGCTTTTGTTCGCCCGTATGTGCCTCTACCGGTTGAGCCAGGTTTTCATCCTCCAGAAAATTTAGTGATCAATTCTTTGGTTGAAGCTTTTTGGAGTTTGGTCAAAAAACTCGAGCCATTTTTTGCTTTGCGTCAGGCCTCGCTCGAACGAGTGGCTAGCGTTGAAGAACGGATTCGCGATATTCAGCGAGCCGTAATGGATCGAGCTAGATTTAATTTTTCAGAAATGATTTTTGGTGCCAAAAATCGAGCGGAGATTGTCACTAGTTTTTTGGCGCTACTTGAATTAGTTAAACAACGAATTATTAAAGTTCAACAAAAGAAAAATTTTGAAGAGATTGAATTATCACGGATTGATTAAAGTCGCGGAGTCTTGGAGTGATGGAGTCGTGAAGTTATGGAAAAATATTTTTTAAAGAAATAAGCATTCCTTCACTCCACGACTTCAAGACTTCGTCACTTCATCACTATAAATAAAATTATGTTAACCACCACCCTCGAAGCCATTCTTTTTGCCGCGGCTAAACCGCTCGATTTAAAAGTTTTAGCTAAAGCTTTAAATACTAATCACGAAACTCTTCGCGAAGCCGTGGAAGCTTTAAAAGCTGTTAGAAATCAGGAGACTTCTGGTATTCATTTGATTGAGCAAGAAGGCAAAATCCAATTAGTTACCAATCCGACGGCGGCTGAAGCTGTGAAACTTTTTGCTAAGGAAGATATGGGTGGGGAATTAACTAAAGCTTCGCTGGAAACTTTAACGATTATTGCTTATCGTGGCCCAATGACTAAACCAGAAATTGAACAAATTCGTGGCATAAATTGCACGCTTATTTTACGCAATCTTTTGGTTCGTGGCTTGATTGAAGAAAAGGACGATGTAGCTAAATTATTGCCGGTTTATTCAGTCTCGCTTGATTTGATGCGTCATTTGGGCATTCACCAAGTTTCAGAATTACCAGAGTTTGAGAATTTTCATAATAATCCACAAATCGATCAAATGATTCAAGATTTAAATGGTCTACCAACCATTTCCTCAGAAAAACAGATAGTATGATTTACAAAGCTTTAATGGAAATAATTTTGGCCGCCAGTTTGGTTCAGTTTTTTCCGGTTAATGCTGGGGTGGTGGAGACTTGGGCGGAATTACCAGAAGCTGGTCCGCGAACCAGTGTCAGCCTTGGCGGTTTGGTAGCGGCCCTTTATCCGTCATTACCTTTAGTTGATAATTTTACTGCCCAACCGCCAGAAAAAATAAACCCCCAAAGTTTGGGAGTGATTACCGCTGCCGCCACAGCCTTAGTAGTTGATGCCACCAGTGGAGCAATTTTGTTTGAAAAAAACGCTGAAGAACCTCGTTCAATTGGTAGTATGACTAAGCTTATGACTGCTTTAATTTTTTTATCTGATCAACCAGATTTGAACACTCAAGTTTCTTTGGTTCAAAGTGATCTGCGGGAAGGCGGCCGCCAACATATTCCAATCGGTAAGGTCGTAACTGCCAGAGATTTATTATTGGCGAGTTTAGTTTCTTCAGATAATTCAGCCACGGCGGCTTTGGTGCGCTTGTCAGGTTCTTCTGAAAGTGATTTTACCACCAGAATGAACGAAAAAGCGGCGGCTATCGGTATGGTTAATACCACTTTTGCTGATCCGACCGGTCTTTCGCCAGACAACCGTTCGACGGCTCCGGATTTAGTTGTTCTTTTACGAGCAGCTTTGCAAGATGAAAACCTTCGTTTGGCCACCGAGCAAGCTTCGGCCACAATTACTGATGCTGATGGTCGAGTTTATCAATTAGAAAACACCAACGAGCTTTTAAATGGTTTTATTAATCAAGCGCCTTACAAAATTATCGGCGGTAAAACCGGTTATCTACCCGAAGCCGGTTATTGCCTTGGTATCGAAGCAACCAAAGACGAGGCGAAAAATATTTTTGTCATTGTTCTTGGTTCTGATTCAGTCACCGGTCGATTGCGTGATGTTAAAGCCTTAACTCTTTGGACTTATCAAAATTATAGTTGGAGTGATGGAGTCTTGGAGTGATGGAGTCTTTGGAGTTAAGGATTTTTTTTAAATTTATGCTTTTTTCACCAGAAATTTTAACTTTATTTTCAGCGGCTTTGCCATTAACCGAACTTCGGGGTTCGATTCCTTTGGCGGTTTCGGTTTTTCATTTGGCGCCTTGGACAGCATTTTTTTATTCAATAATTGGTAATGCTTTGCCAGTGCCGATTATTTTTTTTCTTTTACCGAAAATTTTGATTTGGTTAGAAAAAAGAATTCCTTGGTTACATAAATATTTGGTTGTTTGGTTGGAAAAAAAACGAGCTAAATTTCAAAATTCATATGATAAATACGGAGCTTTGGCTTTGGCGATTTTTGTCGCCATTCCACTACCCATGACCGGAGCTTGGACCGGCGCGGCGCTGGCGACGATTTTAAAAATTAAACCAAAATATTCTTTTTCGGCCGTTATTTTAGGCATGGTTGTGGCCGGAGTTATAGTTACTTTAATTGTTAGCGGGGTTTTGGGATTTTTAGCTTGGATGGTTTGATATGAAAATTGCCATTGACTGTCGAGAAGTTTTAAATCCAGAGGCAGGAATCGTTTCCGGTATTCCTGAATATATCGATGGACTAACGCGAGTGCTTTTACGATCCGACATCCAAAACGAATGGTTTTTATTTTTTCGAGCTGATTATCCACGCGAAGCGGCGGCAGAAATTTTAGCCTTAAATAAAAAATCTCAAGCGATTTTTTTACCCTATCAGCGAGGTAATTTTTGGATCAATCACTGGCAAGCTACGACGGCCATACGATCGATTCGGCCTGATGTAACCCTGTTTCCGGCCGGACAAGTGCCGTTAGGTTGGCGGGGTCGATCCGTCGTCACAGCTCATGATTTGGCCATCTACGACCATCCAGAGTGGTTTCCGGATAGGGGTTTTGGCCGCTGGCTTTCCACTAAATTTATTGTCCCCCACGGTTTCCGCCGAGCCGATAAAATTATTGCCGTTTCCGAAGCCACTAAAAAAGATTTGGTTCGTATTTTTAAAATTAAACCAGAAAAAATTTTCGTAGTTTATCCAGCCGTGACTGTTCCCGAAGTTTCCGAAAGCTCGGTCGAACTAGTCCGAGAAAAATTTCAGCTACCACAAAAATATTTTTTATGTCTTGGCACCATTGAACCACGAAAAAATTTTTCTTTAGCTGTTCGAGCGACAAAAATTTTGTCAGACCAAGGAGCGGATGTCTGTTTAGCTATAGCCGGGAAGCGAGGCTGGAAATGGCAGGAGACGCTTGAAGAAATTAATAAGGCCAATGTTGATAAAAAAATAATCAGCGAGCTCGGTTATATTTCTCAAGAGGAAAAACTGGCTTTGTTGGCTGGTGCCGAAGCCCTGATTTTTCCATCGCTTCATGAAGGTTTTGGTTTGCCGGTCTTAGAGGCCATGACGCTTGGAGTGCCGGTTATTACCACTCAGGTCGGCGCCTTGCCCGAAGTTGGCGGCTTAGCCGTTTATTTTGTACCAGACAACAATCCAACCGAGTTGGTTGAGACAATGAGTGAGATAACGATTGGGGTAACGCGAGAAAAAATGATTGTCACGGGTGAGGAACAGGCAAAAAAATTTGATTGGGGCAAGGCGGCCGAGAAAGTTTTTACAATTTTATCGGAAAATAAATAATCAAAAAATATTTTGGTGTAATAAAAAAGAAGCGTAATAGTTTAAACCCCGCTTCTTTTTTATTTTTTAAACTACAGACCTATTGTTTTTTTGCGGGCTAACAGAGCCTCTGAGAAAATTAATCAAACCTATTAACGAAGTCGCTCTTGGAAAAAAAAGTTTTTTGTGAAGGTTTAAATTTAAGTCGGGATCCAAGATTTTGTAGTTCTCTTCTTTGCTGTCAATTTCTTCTTGGGCGAGAAGGAGGATTAATTTTTTAATAATTTGTGGATCAAGATTAATTTGTCCGTTTAAAATATCTGGTAAGAGTAACGTTTGTGTTTGTTCGATAATTTTTAGTAACATTGTGCTAAAAGGCGTGTTAGAATCTCTGCATTCTAACTGTATTGTTTCAAAAAGTTTTGCTAAATTTCTCGGTTCTGTTTCTTCTTCGATCTTACTTCCCCCCATTTCGGTTTGCGGTTGCATTGGGTGTTCGTTTTTTGGCATAAATTTTTTGGTTAAGTTTTTTATTTTTTTGGTTTTAACAATTCAAACTGATTTTTTTAAGCCAGATCAATCCATCCATATGTAGCCGCGGTTTGTTTTGTGGGCAACCTTGGTTTTGTTGATTCGGGTTTTTGTCTTGCCTTGGCCAATTGTCTTTTTTGCCTTTCCTCTTCTGGGGTTCGGGTTTCGTTAATAAGAACATCTATAAATTTTTGTCGCGATGCTATTTCGTTGTTTGGATATGAATTTGGGCGTTGGCTTTCTGCAGTGGCAAGTGAATAGGCAAGATGTTTGATTCTAAGCGCGTCTAGATTAAATCTTTTTGCACCTAATTCTTTTGCGGTCGATGGATTATTTCGAAAATATTTTACGTTTGATTTTAAATATCGGATAGCGTCTTGGCTTGCTAGAGATGACATTTTCGCAGGAAGATCATTTTTAAACCAAAATTCGAGGTCGGACAGCAATTCAAAAAAAGTCAGGCCACAGGCTTCTGATTCCTGATGAGGCGGTCTCTCCAAACCGCTTTGTGCCCCCAAGGATCCATCTCGCATAAAATTTTATATAATTGGTTTAAAAAATAAAACAAGAAGTATTTTGCTCGCTAAGGCGAGAGATTGTCAGTTTCGGCGGGTTCATCAGAAATTAGGCAACCGTTTAACCTAGAAGCAGCAAACTCTATTTGGTCGCCTAACTCTTGATGGTAATTTTCGTGTCTTAAAGCCAACGTGGCGCAGAAACTAACGGGAGAAGACCCTGTATTTGATAATTTTTTATCTAAAGAAGCAAGATCGAAACGGGTAGGCAAAAGATCAAGAAGTCTTTTGATATGCTTTTGGATTGCCAAGCTTTTTTTATGTCTTAATAAAGTCTTTTCATAAGCGTTCAGATTGAGGCTAGCAAAGTTTACGCCGACTAGACGTTGTGCCTCTTGAACATTTTGTTCAGCTTTTTTTATAGAAGAATCGGTATGTTTTTGTGCTTCTTGTAAAAACTCTTGTAGGGTAAGAGATTTTTTGGAGGGGTCTCTTTCTTGTGGTGACAAGTCCGCCCCCCCTTCTCTAGTTTTGTTGATGAAGGCATATTTTTTTAATTTATTTTTTAAAGCCGAGTTTGTAAAAGTAAAACTAGAATTATTTGAGCAATTAGCGCATATCTTAATGGTACATCACCGCGTTTTTTGATAATCAAATCATGAAAGAAAAAATGTAATTTGAAAGTCCAGTGAAGATATTTGGATTTAGTGATTTCGTAAAGTCCGACTAGAAGATCTGGTAATAATGAACCGATTATGGCCGCGCTGATTGGTTTGATTAAAGTTACGTCGCGAATGTTTACGATAAATAGAATAAATAAAATAGCGCAAATGGCATCAATTGTTACGTAAGCCACAGCTTGTTTGCGGTGACGCTTTAAAACCCGAAAATTATTGGAAATAAAGTTATCGCCATGAGGAATAATATCGACCAAAAAATGGATGGTAATAGCCACAATAAAACCCAGAATCGGATTGCCGATGGCTTCGCCAATAACGGCGCCCATGGCAGCGTGAGCAGTTAAAGTCATAGTTTTAACGCTAAAAATTATAGCATTTTTAGTGTCTTTTGGGAAGGCAAAGCGGCGTGGATAACAAAAACAACTGACATTTAAAGTCAGATGCTTTTGGTTGCGGGGGCCGGATTTGAACCGGCGACCTCTTGGTTATGAGCCAAGCGAGCTGCCAGGCTGCTCTACCCCGCGGTATTTACTTGTTTGTTTATGATGCGCTTGTTTACCGGAAACGTCAATAAACCTGGTAGCGGGGGTGGGAATTGAACCCACGACCTCGGGCTTATGAGTCCCACGCTCTAGCCAACTGAGCTACCCCGCCGTGTTTATTTGTGTAGCGAAAGTCGGCTATAATCGCCAACTGCCGTGCCCACCATAGCTCGCCTCGAGCGTAGGTGGGAGCTACCCCGCCGTGTTTATAAAATTCTAAATTTTAAGCGCTAAATCAGAAATCGGATAAATAATATCAAAGACTTGAGTTTCTGACAAGGCTTTGATAATATATTTTCGCCAACAATAAGGAAATGGGCGAGTGGCGGAACCCGCCGTCGCCCACCTTCGCCGAGCTACGGTGGACAGGCCGGGCTTTGGCGGGCAAGCTGGTATAGGTAAATGATCCGCCACAAAGGCAAAAAAATTAAAAATGGGCGAGTGGCGGAACTGGTATACGCGCAGGACTCAAAATCCTGTTCTCGCAAGGGATTGAGGGTTCGATTCCCTCCTCGCCCACCAAAATATCCGATCATTTGCTCGGATATTTTTGTTTTGTTTTTTTAAAATCCCTTCTATCCCTTAAATCCCTTCCGTCCCTTCCATCCCTTTGCTATAATAGAGTCGCTTATGGCGCACGTGGTTTCGATTGTTAATCAAAAAGGTGGGGTGGGGAAAACTACCACGTCTTTAAGTTTGGCGGCTTACCTGGCTCATCTGGGTAAGTTTGTTTTATTAATTGATCTTGATCCACAAGCCAATGCTACTTCTGGCTTGGGTATTGATTATCGTTCTTTGTCAGCGGGAATTTATGAAGGCATGATCGGTTCGCATCGTTTGCGTGATTTGATTATGCCAACAGCTCACGCTGGTTTAAAAATAATTCCGGCTGCCCCTTCGCTAGCCGGAGCGGCTGTGGAGTTGGTTAATACTGAAGAACGCGAACATCGATTAAGAAAAGGCATTCTTGAAATCAGAAATGACTTTGATTATATCCTAATCGATAATCCGCCGTCGCTTGGTTTACTAACAATTAATGGTTTAACCGCCGCTGAATCAGTTTTAATTCCTGTCCAGGCCGAATATTATGCCCTTGAAGGTTTGGGCCAGCTTTTGGGAACAGTTGACCTTATTCGCGAACAACTCAATCCTGATTTAAAAGTTATGGGGGCGGTTATCACGATGTATGATTCGCGAACTAAACTTTCCAAGGAAGTTTTAGAAGAACTTTATAAATATTTTCCCAATAATATTTTTCGTTCAGTAATTCCTCGTAGCATCCGTTTGGCCGAAGCGCCATCGTTTGGTAAAACCGTTTTACATTACGATCCATCGTCCAAAGCGGCTCGAGCTTACGAACGTTTGGCTCAGGAGTTTTTGATGAGGGAAAACGGCGATATTTAGTAGAAGACGTAGAAGTCGTAGAAAACGTAGATTATTGGATTAGGTTAAAATAATCCATTATAACAATCTACGATTTCTACGTTCTACGATTTCTACGTTTTCTACAACCAATTATGATAAACACTAAACCAGTACTAGGGCGGGGCTTAGGTTCGCTCATTCCAACTAAAAAGGTTTCTGAAGTTGTAACCTCAGTAGTTGGTCATCAGGAAGTTTTAGAAATTCCTATCAATGACATAATTCCTAACCCGCATCAGCCGCGTCATCATTTTGCCGCGGTCGATCTTGATGATTTGGTCGGTTCAATAAAAGAGCACGGCATTCTTCAACCATTGGTGGTTAGCAAAAATAACGGTCAATACGAATTGATTGCTGGCGAGCGACGCTGGCGAGCGGCTAAATTGTTGGGACTGAAAACTGTTCCGGCTATTGTTCGCGATGCTTCCAAACAGCAAAAGTTAGAATGGGCCTTGATTGAAAATTTACAACGAGCGGATTTGAATCCATTGGAAGAAGCCTTGGCTTATCGAGCTTTAATCGACGAATTTAATTTAACGCAAGAGGCGGCAGCTTTGCGCGTGGGTAAAAGCCGACCAGTGGTCGCCAATACCATGCGTTTACTGGAGTTGCCTGAAGAAATTCAAAATGCTTTGCAAGAAGGCAAAATTACTAAAAGTCATGCCCGAACTTTACTGGCCGAGACAGATGTTAAAAAGCAAAGAGAATTATTTTTGGCTATGCTGACGGGTCAAGTAACAGTTCGTTCGGCCGAAAAAGCTGTTTCGCATCATCGACCAGGGCTATCGAGCAAACGACTCGATCCCAATCTGGTGGCTCACGAAAAAAAACTTCAAGAAATTTTAGGTACAAAAGCGGAAATCAAAGAGCGCGGCGGCAAAGGGACAATTACCTTACATTTTTATTCTAAAGATGACCTTTTGGATCTATTGGGACGATTAAGCGAGATTTAAAAACAGCAGTAAAAACGTAAAAATATAAATCAGGTAGTTGGCTGGTAAAAATGTAAAATTTTGGTTTCTGAATCTGTTTTAGAGAGCAACATTCATAAAAGCCACATATAGATTCGATCGGTTCTTATGTGGCTTTTTACGTTTTTACAATTTTACGTTTTTACGTTTTTTGCTACCAAATTGCGGTTTGGGAATCATGGCTGTGAGCCAGCTTTTCATGCCACGTCGAGTGGCCGCTTTAATGCATTCGCGAGCGTGGTGAGTTTTGGCGAATTTTAACCAATCCGGATTAGGGCCACGGCGGTTTTTGTCAGTAATTATTTTTACCACGTCGCCAGAGTTTAGAGGAGTATCAAGATTAGCAATTTGGTCGTTAATTTCGACGGCCACACATTTATTACCCAGATCAGTGTGAACAGCAAAGGCAAAATCCACTGGGGTGGCGCCTTCGGGTAAGTCGATAACATCGCCTTGAGGTGTGAAAAGGAAAATTCGATCTTTAAAAACATCGATTTTTAGAATTTCCATTTGTTCTAAAAAGTCTTTTTTGGCGGCTAATTGTTTTTGAATAGCCACCAAATCCTCCATCCATTGTAAATTTTTTGGCGGGGTACGACCGGTTTCTTTATACATCCAGTGAGCCGCCACACCATATTCAGACAATTCGTGCATTTCAGCCGTGCGAATTTGGAATTCAGCTACTTCGCCATCGTCGCAAAAAATCGTGGTGTGTAAAGATTGATAACCGTTAGGTTTGGGCTGGGCAATGTAATCTTTAATGCGATTAGGCATGGGGTGCCAGCGTTGGTGAATAATGCCCAGGGTGGCATAACAATCCTCTACATCATTAACAACAACTCGAATAGCAATTAAATCATAAATTCGATTGACGTCATTTTTATGTTTTTGTAATTTTTTGTAGAGACTGAAAAGCCTTTTGACTCGACCGTGAATTTGTGGCGAAGAAATATTGGCGGTTTTAAGAGCATTTTCCACCTCGGTCATTAGTCGACTAATTTGTACGCCTTTTTCTCGAACCTTGGTATCCATGATTTGCTGGGTCCAGTCGTATTCTTTGGGGTAAAGATATTTAAAAGACAAATCTTCCATTTCACCTTTAACTTCACCCATACCCAAACGATTGGCAATTGGCGCGTAAATTTCTAGAGTTTCTCGGGCCACTCGTTCTTGTTTGTGGGCTGGTCGAGCGTAGAGAGTTTGGAGATTATGAAGACGGTCAGCGAATTTTATAAAAACCACGCGAACATCGCTGGCCATGGCTAAAAACATTTTGCGCATGTTTTCCACGTAACGTTCTACACCCTGATATTTGATTTTTTTTAATTTAGTCACGCCGTCAACCAGACCAGTGATATCATCACCAAACTCACGACGTAAATCTTCGACAGAGAATTTTTCCGAGTCCTCAATAACATCGTGTAATAATCCAGCCACGATCATGTTTAAATTAAAACCCATTTCCGCCAATTTGTAGGCCACGGCCAAAGGATGAGTAATAAACGGGTGGCCAGTGAAACGGGTTTCACCTTCATGGGCCAGACTGGCCAATTCGTAGCCTTTTTTAACCAAAGTTAAATCTGGCGTGACATAATTTTTTTTAATCAACGCTTCAAGGTCTTCGTAGGTTCTGATGATTTCAACCATATTTATTCAGATTAGAACAAAAAAGCCCAGTTGACAAATTTTCAGCTTTTCTCAGCCAGATTTTTTTGTTATAATATAAAAATCAAAAAATAATTTAGTTTTTATGAGTTATAATCGAGGCGGCAGAAGCCGTCGGTCTGGCGGTTGGCCTAGTAGCGGTGAATTTGAAGAACCTGGACGGCTCAATCCCGACACAGCAGTTTTTTTAGATCAACGAAGAAAAGAAAAAAGAAAAAATAAGTCGCCAGACACCGTGGCTCCTGTGGTGGCTGGGGCAGAGGCTAATAAAGATAATAAACCCGACGACGAGGATGAAAATGATTTAAGCCAGATTAAAAAAGAAAGAAAAGAACGAGCTGAAAAATTTGAAGCGGCTAATAAGAAAATTGCCGAGAGTATAAGAGAGAATCGACCAACCTCTGAGAGAATTATTGAAGTGGCTAGAAATAAAAATTTTCCCGAGACTTTTGTTTTTAATGAAGACAACAAGATTTTGGTGATGGTTAAAGATTCAAAGGGAAGTTATAGAACACTTGGTCAGGCTTTGGGACTCTCTAAGTTTAATGTTGAGGGCGATACTGAAGATTTTTATCGAGAAGACGGAGTGAGGTTTGTTCCAGGTTCGACCATTAAAGCAAATTTGGAAAGTAAAACCGTCACCATTCCTTTTGAAATAACCAAAAAAGAATTGCCGTTTATAGCTTTAGAAATTTTGCGAATAGCTAATTTAGATGTTCAGGAAAGTCGTGATATTGTGGGACGAGTAAAGAAAGGTAAAAAATGGGTAGATGATAATTACACAGATTATTCTGAAAGTTCAGCCAGTATTTGTTTTGGCAAAGAAAGAAAAAAAGCCAAGGCTTTTAGAGAAACTAAGGATAGATTAAGGGGTGAGTGGGACGATCGGCCTTTTTTAACCATGCGAGGTGAATATGAAAAATCCGAAAGTGAATATTTGGCCGCTCGGCAAACTTCTAATGGTCGGTTGAATGGTTTGTTGAGTTCGGCGGCCAAACAGTTTAGGCAAACTATGGATTTTGATCTTTTTTCTGGTTGGGGCGGTGAATCAGCTTTTGATCATGAGAGAAATTTTCGACTGGAAAAAGAACAAGACGAATATGTTTTTCGATTTGATAATAAAGGTAATGGTAAATTAACTGGTTATTATACAGAAGACGAACCCGAGGCTATGGGGCTTAGTGGCACAAACGTAATACCAGGAGTGTCGTTGTTGCGACGTATTTTTACCGGAGAAAATCTTAAAAATTTTTTTGGTGATAGTGATAAAGAGGCAGCGCCAGTAAATTTTTCGCCGCTTGATCCAGTTCGGCGAGCGAATCGGGTTTTTTTATGGGATGGTTCGGAAACTGTTCAAAACACCAGATTTCGTCACGAGATTCTGCATCATTATCATGAGAAGGGCGATGGTTTTGTGCCTTGGCTAAAAGATCGAGTTACTTTACTAGTGCCTGATGCGGCCAAAGAAGTGACCATGACTAGTTTAAAATTTGTTTTGGGTTCTTTAATTGCGGCGGGAATTCTGCCTCTTAAGTTGTCTGAAAAATTGGGTGAGTTTTTCGAAGACAAGTTTGAAGGGGTGATTAATTGGGTTTTGAAAAAAACCAGTCATTCTTGGGCTATTCCTAAGGAGTCATTTAAAAGCAAACGTGAGGCGGAGAAAAAGTGGATTGAAAATAAAGCCAAAAGTTTTCGAGATAAAATGTAATCAAAATAATAACGCAGAGGTGACCGGTCGGTCGCCCCTACGTTATTTATTTGACGATTATTATTCCGTGGTTTCCAAATCTTTTTTAAAGCCGCAATCTTTGCTAGAACATTTGGTTTGGCCTTTGGCCGCAAAGGTCATGAGTGAGCCGCACTGCGGACATTTTTCACCAGTTGGTTTTTGCCAAAGAGCGAATTTGCAATCCGGATAACGATTGCAAGAGAAAAACGGTCGGCCACTGCGGCCTTTTTTTTCCACGATTTCGCCGGTTTCGCAATTAGGACAATTAACCCCGGTTTTCTTTTCGATTTTTTTAATGGTTTTACAGTCAGGATAACGCGAGCAAGAAATGAATGGGCCAAAGCGACCGCGTTTCATAACCATAGGCGCATCGCAGGTCGGGCATTTTTCATCAAGGGTTTCTGGTTCGGCGGCTATGGCCTCGCCTTTTTCGTTTTGGGCTAAGGGTTTGGTGTTTTTGCATTCAGGATAACCACTGCAAGCCAAGAAGTCGCCAAAACGTCCGCGGCGAATAACCATGGGCTTACTGCATTTTTCACAAACCACGTCAGTTGGTTTATCGGCCGGTTTCATTTTATCAACACTGTCATTTTTGGCCAAAAGATTTTTATGAAACGGTTCGTAAAATTCTTTAAGCATGGGCACCCAATCAATTTTGCCTTCGGCCACGTGGTCTAAATTTTCCTCCATCTTGGCCGTGAAGGCATAGTCAACAATGTCAGGGAAGTGTTCGACCAGTAAATCGATAACCGTAAAGGCGACCAGGCCGGGTTTGAATTTTTTGCTTTCATCGCGTTCTACATAACCGCGATCTAAAATCGTGGCAATGGTTGGTGCATAGGTGGAAGGTCGACCAATACCATATTCTTCCATAACTTTAACTAGCGTGGCGTCAGAATAGCGAGCTGGTGGTTCAGTAGTGTGTTTTTTGCTTTCCAAACTTTCCAAAGCAATAGCATCGCCTTTGATTAATTCTGGCAAAGTTGTTTCTTTTCTTTTTTCTTCGTAAATTTTTAAATAACCAGCAAATTTAATGGCCGAACCAGTGGATCGAAAAAGATATTCACCTGAGGCAATGTCAGCGGCCGTAGCATCGAAAACAGCTTCGGGTAATTGAGTAGCCACGGCTCGGCACCAAATAAGGTTATAAAGTTTCCAAAGTTTATTATCAAGAACATCTTTTAAGGCCTCGGGATGTCGGCGAGCTTCGATTGGCCGAATGGCCTCGTGAGCCTCTTGAGCGCCTTTAGATTTGGTTTTATAGCGACGCGGTGAAGGTAGCAGATAATCTTGGCCTAATTTTTCAGAAATAAATTCCGTGGCTTCATTAACAAAGAGATCTGACAAGTTGACCGAGTCAGTACGCATATAAGTGATGAGAGCCGTGGAACCAGTGCCAGGAATTTCAACACCTTCGTAAAGTCTTTGGGCTAGCATCATGGTTTCTTTGGCCGAAAAACCAAGTTTGGTATTAGCATCTTGTTGCAAAGTTGAAGTGGTAAAAGGCGGTGGTGGGGAACGACGAACGGTTTTTTTATTAACTTCGGTTACAGAAAATTTTCCGTCTTTTAAAGCCGCGAGAATTTTTTGCGCTTCGTCTTCGGAAGTTAAACCAAGCTTATCGATTTTTTTATCACCAATGGAAAAAAGTTTACCCGGGAAAGAAATTTGCTCCTTGTTAAAAAGCGCGTCGACTGTCCAAAAATCTTGGTTTTTAAAAGCTTCGCGCTCGCGCTCACGGTCGACGACTAATCGAACGGCGACTGACTGGACACGACCAGCCGAAAGGCCTTTTTGGACCTTGCGCCAAAGAAAAGGTGACAGCTCGTAACCGACTAAACGATCGAGAATGCGGCGAGCTTGTTGGGCGTTAACTAAATTGATATCTAGGTTCCGCGGATGTTCGATAGCGGCTTCGATGGCCCGTTTAGTGATTTCGTGAAAAGTAATGCGCTTAAGTTTTTCGGGTTCAACTTTTAAAATTTGGGCTAAGTGCCAAGAAATGGCCTCACCCTCACGGTCTTCGTCAGTAGCGAAAAAGATTTCTTCGGCTTTGGCCGCGCCGTCTTTTAAGGCCTTGACTTGTTTGGCTTTGTCGCGCGAGACCACATACTTAGGAATAAAACCGTGTTCAACATCAACGCCAATTTCTTTTTTGGGCAAATCGCGAACGTGACCAAAAGAAGAAAGCACTTTATATTTGCTGCCTAAAAATTTGGTAATAGTTTTAGCTTTCGCCGGAGACTCGACGATGACAAGAGAATAAGACATGAGATTGTTTTTAAATTGAAATTTTTAAAGACGGTTTAGATGATGCTAGCTTTTTTGGTTTTCGTCAAGTCTATGCAAGTTTTGTTTCGCCGGTATTTATGATGAGCATCTTTTTATTTTTGGGCAAGTGTTCACTTATTTGAAGCATGAGTGCCAAACCGGCAATGCCCGATGGTTCGCAAGTTATTTGGTTTTCCTTGGCAATCATCATGGCTTGATCAAAGAATTTTTCCTGGGTGTTATAAACATTTGATTCATTGCCGAGATAGCCGTTTTTAACAGCCAATTTTATCCAGTGAGTATCGAAATGAACAAAAGGTAAATGGGACGAAAACAATTTGTCGGCCTTAGTTAAAGGGTTGTTAGTGGTCGCGCCCAAAAGATGTGATTTTTTTATTGTGGCGGCCGGTACTTTTAGTCGTTTATCATGAAATAATAAACTCCGGCTTTCCTTAACGGCAATGTTAGCAATATTTTCATAAAGATTACCTGTGCCATAAGGAACAAAAATATAATCTGCCGCCTGATTTAAAATTTCATAACTCATCCAATCGTAAAAAATACTGTATGGACCAAGCGAATCGTCAGAAGTTATATCAATGCCGTCGGGATTGTTGGTTAAATTTAAAATGTCTTCAGCCGTTAATATTTTTTTTGATAAATCAGTTTCAAAAATTTCACAGCCGATTTTTTCTAAAGAATTTTTAATACGTTTTTCCACCCGAAAATCTAACAAAGCTTTTAGATCGGGCAGATTATATTTTTTTAACATTTGCTGAATGGCATTGGCAGCCGAGCCAGAACTAATAATGGAAAATTGCGGTAATTTTTTAATCGAACCATTAGCTTTGGCTTTCAAAAGCTGTTTGTAGGTGACAACCATTTCCCAAGCCATACGATCTTTGTGAGTACCCGTGGGATTAATACTTTCGTCTTTTAACCAAACATCATTAAAGCCCGGAACTTTAATTTGATAAGTTGGTGTGGCCGGAAAACGCGGATCATCTGGCGGAAATTCTGGTTTGTTAGGATCGTTTTCTGAAGCCACGACAATTGAATTTAAAATTTTTTCTTCTTTGAGAGTCAAAGACATATTTTTTGCCCGAGATCATTTTAGCCGATTGTGTAATAAAGTCCACCAACATGTCTGGCCGAGCCTTTCATTTCCATTAAAGTTAAGACATGAGAAATCTCAGAAATTTTTTTGTTGGTGGCCCGAGCTAAATCGTCGATGTGAATTGGTTCGGTGGAAAGGAGTTTTAAAATTTCGGCTTCTTCGGGACTACCGGGGATAGGTGATATTTTAGTCACTCTTACTTCATTCGGTTTACACCTCACCACCAGGCCCCCCCCTCCTTCCTCCTTCGCCGAGCTTCGGAGGACGTTGTCGGAAGAGAGAGGGGGTTTGGTTGTGTGTATCGTTGCTAAACCAAGTGCTGATAAAATATCCTCGGCTTCAGTCACAACGTGAGCCCCGGTTTTGAGGAGTTGATTGGTGCCCTCGGAATTTTCTGAACCAATCGGGCCGGGCACGGCAAAAACTTCGCGACCGGCTTCGAGGGCGGCTCGAGCGGTAATAAGTGAGCCAGAAGTTTTTGCGGCTTCAATAATCAGGGTGCCATGACAAAGACCGGCAATAACCCGATTGCGAATCGGGAAGTTTTGTTTCATCGGCGTGGTGCCAAGAGGGAATTCTGAAATAATTGCCCCGCCATTGGTAATAATTTTTTGGGCTAAGCCGCGATTAGCCGCTGGAAAAATACTTGCCTCATCAACTCCGGCACCAAGAACAGCTATGGTTGTGCCGCTGACTTTGAGAGTCGCTTCATGAACCAAAGTGTCGATACCGTAAGCTAAACCGGAAACAATTACCACGTTCGAGGCAGCCATTGGCTCGACAAGATTTGAAACAACCCGGGCGCCATAATTAGTTGGTTTGCGACTGCCAACCACAGCCAGCATCAAACGTTCTGATTCTGGTAATCGTCCACGGACAAAAAGGACAGCTGGCGGATCGTAAATAGTTTTTAAAAGGGCTGGATAGTTTGGATCAGTAAACGAGATTGCGGTAGCGCCGCTTTTTTCTAAAAATAATAATTCTTTTTCTGGTGAAAGTTTGTTCCGGGCTTCTAAAAATGATTCAGTAACTCGTGGTTCAATTTTTGCGGCCAAGAGTTGATTTCTATCGGCATTAAAAGCCGCTTCCATTGAGTCAAAAAATCCCCGCAATTTAGCGAGGCGAATTGGGCCGAATTTAGGAAAGCGAACAAGAGCCAGAAGGAA
>JAZDEQ010000058.1:0-24910 GCA_043808565.1 Candidatus Uhrbacteria bacterium
TTTTTTGAAAATTTTTTCTTTCAAAGTGGGAAGAAAAAATAAAAAATAGCCTTTTTGTTTGTTTTAATCCCTATTTTAGAGGCTAAATGACGATTAAATGGGGAAAGTAAAAAAGGCCTCCGAGTTTTGCAGTGGTCTCGGGGTAGCAGTTGACAGAATCCTCAAAATCCGCTATACTCACCATCTAAATTCGGTTTTCGCTTGGCGAAAGCTGGACTCAAGCCTCTTGTCCATGTGTTTAAATAATACGACCTGCAGGAATTGGGTCGTATATTTTTATGTCGTTAAACAACGAACAACCGGCTTTTTATGGTCTGGGCCTAGCGCCAAGTCTTCTAAAAAAGCTTGATGAATTAAAATTCATCACCCCCACGCCAATCCAACAAAAAGCCATCCCTAACGCCATCAATGGCGATGACTTAATTGGTATTGCTCAAACTGGTACAGGCAAAACTTTGGCTTTTGCTTTACCAATGATCCAACGCGTTTCTTCGACCAAAAGTCGCGGTTTGGTAATTTTGCCAACTCGTGAATTAGCTATTCAGGTTGAAGAAGTTTTTCAAAAAATTGGCCGCAGTTTTGGTTTGCGAACAGCTATTCTAATTGGCGGCGCCGCTATGGGTCCACAAATAAAATCCTTGCGTAATAATCCCCATGTTATTGTGGCCACCCCCGGCCGATTGATCGATCACTTGGAACAAAAAATATTTTCTTTAGAAAATGTTAAAATTTTGGTTCTTGATGAAGCCGATCGCATGCTTGATATGGGTTTTGAACCACAGATTAAAAAAATTCTAACCTCAGTCTCGAGTGATCGCCAAACCATGCTTTTTTCCGCCACCATGCCAGAAAAAATTTCTCAGATTGCTAAAAATTACATGAAAAAACCAGTTCGTGTAGAAGTCGCGCCGTCTGGCACAGCCGCCGAACGAGTTGATCAAGAGGTTTTCTTTGTGGAAAAAAACCAAAAAACAAAATTATTAAAACAAATTCTGACTGAATATCGCGGCACGGTTTTAGTTTTTAGCCGAACTAAACATGGGGCCAAAAAAATTACTCAAGATGTAAGAAACATGGGCTATACTGCAGCCGAAATTCATTCCAATCGTTCGCTCAGCCAACGTCGCGAAGCCCTCGATGGTTTTAAAACCGGAAGATATCGCATTTTGATTGCCACTGACATTGCCGCTCGCGGTATTGACGTCACTGGTATTGAATTAGTTCTTAACTTTGATCTACCTGATCAAGCCGAAGATTACGTTCATCGAATTGGCCGGACCGGCCGAGCTGGTTTAAAGGGGAAAGCTATTTCCTTTGCCGCACCAGAACAAAAACGCGATGTTAAAAGCATTGAATTCTTAATTCGTTCGCGTTTGCCAGTTAAACCCCTACCGAATTTCAATGAGCCTGTCGCCTTCAATCGACCTGCAATTGTTTCAACTGTTGATCAAACCGATCGGCCAAACAATTCTAATTTTCCTCGTCGCCATGAAAATGGCGCCATGAAACGCAAGCGCCGGGCCAGAAACCGAATAAATCTTCGCCGCCAAGGAACGCCGGCTAACTAATCAAAAAAAAATAAAACTCCAACTTAAACAGTTGGAGTTTTATTAATCTTAAAAAACTACGGCAAATATTTATCAACTTGTTCAATTAATTTTGGGTAAACCAAATTATTTTGAAAATCTGTCCACTCTGCCCCATCAAGTTTTTCCGCTGGTCGATCGTCGGTGTTAAGTTCGATCAGACATTTACCTGTCAAATCAAAATTGACCAAAAGCTCTTTTTTAATTTCCTCATGAACCGAAATTACTACTTCAGCCCAATTAATTTTTGCCTGAAGCAAATTTTCTTGCAAACCGCCAAAATCAGTTTCATAACCCTTGCGAGATAAATATTCGGCCAAAAATTTACTGCGGTTTTTGCCATAATTGCAAACCACCAAAATTTTATTCTGCCAAGGAATTTCTAAAGTCTTATAATCAGTATCTTTTTGATAAACCATGAAATGCAAGTGTGAACACTTACTCCAGCCAGTATCACCAACCCTGGCTATAACCTCTCCAGTCCTCACGCGATCGCCAACCTTGACCAGAGCGCTAGAAAATTTTAAATGTTCGTATTCTGATATTTCATTATGATCGTGTAAAATTTCAATATAGTTTCCGTCATTTTCAAAACTTTTATCTAAACCACCACGATTAGAATTATCTTTTACCTCGACCACGACACCATCGGCCGCGGCTAAAATCGGCAGGCCTTCTGGCGCATCAAAATCAACTGCCCAAACTAAATTATCCACGTGAGATAAAGGATCCTTTAAAGTCGCGGTAATTTTAGATAAATCGATCGGAAAAAAATATTTATTTTTAGTTTTCATAAAATCAAATTTTCTGCCATTCGCCAGTTGAACCGTTTATTTCTATTTGGTCACCAAAAGTTAAACCCGAATCCGTTAAACTAAAATTGACGACAACTGGAACTTTTTGTTCCCGGGCCACAATCGCCAAATGGGAAAGTAAACTGCCTTGCTCAGAAATAATTCCATCAATCGAAGATAAATATTGAACCAAATCCGGATTAATCATGGGGTGGTACAAAATTCGCGGTCGCAGCGTTTTTGATAAAGTTTCTTTACTGACCAAAACTCCCCTGGCCAAACCAGCCGAAACGCCTAAAGATTTTTTCTTTTCTTTTGTTTCAACTAAATGTGAAAGTCGGGTTGGCAAAAGACGACTCGCTGGTTTTGGCGTTTCAACTTTAACCAATGGTCGCAGGCGATTAATATGGCGCAACATCAGCCAACGGCCGTATTCACGCAAGCGCTCGCCTGTTTGAGCTAATTGAAGACGTTTTATCAGTAACGGCTGTTTCCAAGTAGGAATATTTTTTAAGACCTCGGCAATAGTTTTGGTTTGTTGCGGTGGTTGACCTGGAACAAATGGACTAACATCCGTAATTTCTAAAGAATTACCAGTCAAAATATCTTGAGGCGGTAACCAATTTCCAATTTTCTTTAAAGTCTCGTCATTCTCGATGTTCAAAACATCAACAATATTCAAATGGTCAAAAGCTAACGTCGCCTGAAGTGAAGAAAGAGCGGTTTCGGCTAAAAGATTGATAGCAAAAACAATTTCATAATCAGTCAAAAAATCTTTTAAGGCTTCGTCAAGATTTTTTGTTTCATTAAGATTTTTATAAAGAGCCGTTGATAATTTTTCCTGTAATGCTTCAAAATTTTTTGATGATAAAAATAAAAAGCAAAAAGTATTTCTAGCTGTTCGTAATATTCCTTTGACTCTAAAAAGTTTTGGTTTAAACAATGAATTATTTAATAAACTCATGGCTGGAAAAAGTGATTGCAGTTCTTTTTCTCGATCAACATATAAATCGCCTTCAACCAAACGTAAAAAATCCGTGTTGAAATATTTTATTCCGTGTTGACGCCAGACTCGGGCAATCGGACCATTGTCAGAATAAACTTGTTTTAATAAATCAAAAGTAAAGGTCGACGGCCGCGGCGCGACTTCAGACAAACTGGTTTTTTCCCAAAGAAATTTATCTTTAGGTAAAATATTTATTTCATTCATAAATTACTCTGGGAAAGAATTTTGATATTCCTGGAGTTGAACATAACGACCCAAAAACTCATGACCTTGAGCTTCTAATTTAAGACCAGTAATTTTCGCGTCAAAGCAACTAACAAAATTATCGCAAATAGTAATCACGGCGGTTCCTTTTGGAACCAAAGATAGAGCTTCGACTATTTTTACCGTTGGGGTGTAAATAATTGAAATGTTTATACTTTCAGGAATATGCCGAGTTGCAAAAGAAGTTGCTGGTCGTGAGTCAACAATAGCCGCTTTGTTATCAATCGCCGTCAAAAGTTCGTCGAGGGTCAAAGTTTTTTTATAACGTTCCTCACTGTACGCGGCAGAAAAAGCGATTTCACCATTCCAACGACCACCAAACTTAACCCAACCGTCAGCTCCATCCTCTAAAAATCTGGCGATCAAATTTTTCTCACGTAAAAATTTAGTCACCTCTTCACCGCGAATACCTGACCAGCAAAAAACATAAATCACCCGATCGGTTGGCAAGTTAGCCCACTCGCCAGCTAAAAGATCAGCAAAACGAACATGAGTACTGCCGGAAAAATTTCCAATATTGTATTCCTCATCTTCTCGGGCATCAAGAATATAAAGATCTTGTTCGGCAAGCAAACCATTAAATTCTTCATTGGAAATGGCAATTGGTAAAGTCTGGTTGGTCTGGAAAAAATCTCCAACTTCAACTTTTTTTTCTTTATCTTCGACCGGTGGAATAGTTTGATAAGTCGCCCGAAAAAGTTCAAGGCTTTTAGCCGTCTGATTACGATAGCCTTCGTAAGCCAAAGCTGTAATCAAAGAGGCCGCCACAATCACTACTGCGACGATGACTACTAAAATCTTTTTATGCTGTAAACGAAAAAAGACTGCCCGAAACATTTGAGCTACGGCCCCTGCCACCATCGAGAGGATCAGCGCGGAAAAAGCAAAAACCTGAGCCACCTGTGAACCAATAGCAAAAATAAAATCCGGCGGCGGTACAGCCGCCGCTGGCCGCGGAATGATTAGGACGGAAAATAAAAAAATGCTTACTAAAAACCTGAACATAATTTTATTTCAACAATTTTTCCAGAAACATCTTGCGTAGCATTAACTTTTCGGTTTTAGCTAAACCATTATCAAAGACAACCCCAAGTCTTTCTGACAAAACTTTTTGGACAACTGGATTATTGGCCAACCAATAACTTTTTTTCTCAACCAAACTTGGTAAATTGATCAGCCAATATTTATGGTTAAAAGCAGCGACAATCTTTTCTAATTCATTACGTTTTTCGGTTAACAACCGTCGCGGATCGCGTAATTCCAACTGGCCAATCACTAAGGGTTCGTCCAAAATCGGAATTTCTTCAATTTTTACATCATTTAGAAAAGCCGTAGGCAAATCAAGAAAAATTTCGTCTTCCTGTTCCTGAAAATATTTTTCTTTCCAGCCTTCAGGTAGCTGATGAAATTTTGACAATTGATCAAAAGCCTCATGATCACGCAGTGAAGTTATGGGTAAATTAAAATCTAAAGTATTAGAAACAATGGCTAAAGAAAGTAACGAGGCCGAAAACGGACTAATTTCTTTTTCTTTTCCAGCTCGAACATAAGCTTCCCAAATTAAAGTCGCACAAGCTCCGATCATTTCAATACGAGCTGCCGCTCCTAATTTATCTTGCCAAAATTTTTCCCAACCAGGATGATGATCAAAAATTTCTTTTACTTTTTCAACCTCGACGCCGGTAGCAAATTTTTTTGGATTAGAAACATCAACGATAACAAATTCCTTTGTTTCTGGTGGACATTCAGTTAAATAATCCCAACCCAAAGCTTTAACCATGGGAGAAACACTGACATTGGCCACTCCAGGTAAAAAAACCTGCGCCGTTTGTCCGGTTTTTTCTAATAATTCTTTGTAAGCTGTGGCACAGGCCCAGGTATCAATATCAAAAAAAGTTTGACCGGAAGTAATGGTAATTAATGACATAAAATAATAGACAGGGTCATAATAACGGCGATCGTGGCTTTTATGACCCCTTTCAAAAACTAAGGATAATTTCCTCACAATAACGACGATCCACCTTCGCCGGGCTTCGGCGGACACGTCGACGCTATTATGATACCAAAATTCCCCAATTCTCTAATTTCTAGTATTATAACACAGCTATGCGCCCCATGCTCGAAGCCAATAATTTAGCCAAAACCTACGGTCGCCAAGTAATTTTAGACGATTTGTCTTTTGTTATTCCCGAAGGTGCCCACCTTGGTTTTATTGGTCGTAATGGTGCTGGCAAAACCACGCTCTTCCGTCTGATTACTGGCGACGAAGAGCTCGATAGTGGCGAAATAAAATTCATGCCTTGGACCAAGTTAGGGGTTATTAAACAAAATGAAATTTTACCTCACGACATCTCGACTGCTCAATTTTTATCGGAAACCAGCGGCCAACCAGAATGGACAGTCGCTAAGATGGCGGCTAAATTTGGTTTACAAACTAAAGATTTATCCTTACCACCAAAAGCCCTTTCGGGTGGTTATCAAATGCGTGTAAAAATTGTTCGCATGTTGCTTGATAGCCCCAATCTGCTTTTACTCGATGAGCCAATGAACTATTTGGACTTACCAACCTTGCTATTATTAGAAAATTTTTTACAACATTATTCTGGCACCTTTATTATGACTTCGCATGACCGCGAAGCTATGCAAAATATTTGCACTTCAACTTGGGAAATTGCTAAGGGTAAATTAACTGAGTTTCCTGGTAGTGTCGAAGCTTATCTTGACTACAAGGCTGAACAAGAAGAATTTGTTCGTCGAAATAATCGTCGCTTACGTTTAGAAATCAACCACACGCAAAAATTTGTCGATCGTTTCCGTTACAAAGCTAGTTTAGCTGCTCAAGCCCAAAGTAAAATTAAACAAATTACCAAACTCCGGGCCCAAATGCGTGATCTTGGCACAGCCTTACCCACCACAGCTTTTCATATTCCCTGCTCCTCAGTAACCGCAGGTACAGCTGTTCGCACTGAAGATTTAATTATTGGTTATCCAAATAAAATCGTGGCGCAAAATATTAATTTAGAAATTTCTCGCGGTGCCAAAGTGGCGATTGTTGGCGAAAATGGCCACGGCAAAACTACCTTGCTTAAAACTTTAGCTAGTTTAATTCCCTCTTTGGACGGTAAATTAAAATGGTGGCCACACGCTAATCTTGGTTATTTTTCCCAACTTTCTGAAGACACCTTAAACCCCGAAGCCACAGTTTTACAAACCCTAACTCAAGCCGCACCAGCTAATGCCTCAGGTGAACAAATTCTTGCCGCGGCCGGAGCTTTTCTTTTTCGCCACGATGATTTAGAAAAACCTTGTAAGGTTCTTTCGGGCGGCGAAAAAGCCCGGGTCCGTTTAGCTCGACTTGTCCTTCAAGAACATAATGTTCTAATTCTCGACGAACCAACTAACCACTTGGATACTGAAACTGTCGAAGTTTTAGCGCAAGCCCTAAAAAAATATCAGGGCACGGTAATTATTGTTTGTCACGCCCGAACTTTTATGAATGCTTTTGTTGATCGAATTTATGAAGTTAAAAACGGCAGTGTTCGCTACTACATTGGAACTTATGAAGAATATGTTTCTGATCTTACCGATGAGGCTGAAGAGATTGGCCGGGCATCAGAGGCAACATCCTCCTTCGCTCGAGGCAAGCTTCGGCGGGACGAGAAGGCAGCGGAGGCAACGTTGGAATCGGCTGGAGGGATTGATAGAAAAGAAAAAGCTCAACAACTTCGCCAGCTTTCTCGCCTGCAACAGCGACTTGATGATAAACTAAAAAAGTTAGATAAAGAAAAAAGCCAGATCTTGGCCTTTTACTTTGAAAACCCCACCGACTATGCTCCGGATAAAGCCAAACGTTTGGCGGAAATCGAAGAAGAAATTGCTGGCTTGGAAAAAGAGTGGTTGGCTTTGGAAACGGAAAGAATTTAAAGTGGTGGCTTGCCCGCCATAGCCCGGCCTGTCCGCCGAAGCCACCAAGCGAAGGCGGGCGACGGCGGGAGTCTTGGAAAAAATTGTTTTTAAAAAAATCAGCGACCGCCCGAGCTGAAGCAGCTATCAGCGGTCATTACTGTCCACCTTAAACACTGAATCTTCCAGACATTTTCTGATCCTCCTGTTGGTTACCAATCATAAATTAACATCCAAAAATAATCATGTCAAAACCCCTTCACCCCCTTAAACCCCTCCGGCCCCTTCAAAAATATGCCTAATCAACCAGAACCCGAATTCGACAATTGGAAAGATGCCTATGAATGGCAAGCTGGCCAAGCTAACCAATCTTTTTTGGCACTAACCGAAGACGAACTTTTAGAAATGGTTAAAAAAGATAAGGTCAGTGATTTATTTTTTGGTCTTTGGCCGGCTCTGGCTGAAAAAGGCACACCGCAAAAAGCCGGACCAGTCATTTGGGGATATTTAAATACTCATCAAAGCGAAGATTATTTTATTATTAATTCTCACGCTTCGGAAGCTTTGTTTAAAATTATTGATCGCCCTGATCCAAATATGGAAATTCTTAACAATCTCCGTTGGCGCTGTATTTCCGATGATTGGGGGCAAAACTCTCGCCAGCAAGCCCTACAAGAATTAAAAAAACTGGTTGAGGAAAAAATTAAAAAATAAAAAACGTCCGTCATTGCGAGGAGTGAAGCCACTGAACGACGAAGCAATCTAATAATCAGATTGCCACGCGTGACGCTCGCAATGACGGTAGTAAAAAAATATGCGTCTCCCCACTCGTCGCTCCGAAGCCCTAGCCAGCACCACCAAGGTGTCGGATAATTTTTTGTCACCGCAAGCTATTCAAAAATATAAAAACGAGCTTGAAGACTTACTTAAAAATCAACGGCCACCAGCCATTAAAGAAGTCCAGCGCACCGCGGAAATGGGTGATTTTTCTGAAAATGCGGCTTATCAAATGGCCAAATGGCGTTTGCGAGGCATTAATTATCGCATTACCACTCTGGAAGAAAAGCTCAAAAGTGCTGTGGTCATTAATATGACCAAAACAACTTCTGGGACAATTCGCATTGGTTCAACGGTTGTCGTTGAAACACACGGCAAACAAATGACTTATCAAATTCTTGGCTCACAGGAAACCAATCCATTAAAAGGACTGGTTTCATATCTCTCACCTCTTGGCTCAGCTCTCATTGGCCACAAAGTAAACGATGAAGTAAAAATAAATATTCAAAATAAAGAAACACTTTTTCGCATCTTGGAAATAAAATAAAATTATTTGAAATACAAAGCAATCATTTTTCCAATGTAATGAGTGGAAATCAAAACTACAGCCGCCACTGACAAATGTTCGACAATAGATTTAACTGGCGATTGTTTTTTTTCTCGAGCCGTGTGATAACTAAGTAAAGCCAAAGTCAAAAAGCCCCAAAGAACTGAAACCAAAATTGCCGTATCTACGGAAAAAATTAAAACCGGCAAAACAAACGAACAGGCAAAAATTCCTTTAAACAGAAAAGTAAAAAAAGCCGCTCGCCAAGATTCCCAAGTTGTAAAATTCCCTTCTGACTCCTTGGCCGCGTGAATACCTAAGGCATCGGAAAAAGCATCGGCCACGGCAATAGTTAAAATACCGCCAATTAAAATCATTCTCGAGCCCGAAGCTGATTGCAAGCCCATCATTAAACCCAAAGTGGTGATAATCGCCGAGGTTAAGCCAAAACCTAATCCAATTTTAAAATCATTGTTCATAAGTGGCTATTTTTGTCGAAAAACAATAGCATTAGGCAATTCACGATTCGGACCGTAAAGATACTCATTATTAAAATACAAAGCTGTGCTCGCTCCGCCATCAAGATTCATGGCATAATCAACGCCAATAACTGAAAAAATTGAAGCTAAATCTGTTACCGAAGCCCCGCGAGCGACCACTAAATAAATATACTCCTCATCAAAACCCAAACCAGCTCGGGTTGATAAATTATTTTGGGCTGGTTCTAAAACTTCTCGACTAATAATATTTATACCATTTTCTACCAATGACGGATAATTAACAATTGCCGCCATTAATTTTTCATTTTCTCGATTTTCAAATTCTTCCACTGAAAGACCGAATTCATAAGCTGGGTGATAAAAATAAAAATCACCATCTTCAGTATAAGCTGTCATTGGGCCGCCTTGATAAGGCAAGTCCTCTTCTTCGAGCATCACCCCGGTCGCGGTGTTGTAAACCGGCGAATTAAAAGTATTCACTTTAGTCGCACAGTCAGCATAATCCGGCGGGCAAAAATAAGTACCGTGAATGCCAATCGAGGCATTGTTTTCGTTTACATATTCGGCCAAGGTTTTAGCCGCACAATCACTCGAACAATCTGACATTTCGGCCGTATCAGTAATCATGTCAAAAGCGTCACGACACAAAATTACCAGCTCAATACTAAAATTTCCGCGATCAGTACTAATGGTTTTACTTTCATGAGTGGCGTTTTCGGTTGAAACCACAACTGAACCATCGCCGGAATCTAAAACTCCAGCTACTGGTACTTGTGCCAAATCGCTGGTAGAAATTCCTAAACCAAGTTGCGACATCACGGCAAAAGCATCGGCTGGTCGACCCAAATAATAACGTTTCAAATCTTTGGGATAAACATACCAGGCCTCGCCATGTGCTTCGACTTGAAGCAAAATCAGGCCACTCAATCGCTGACGCATGGACCAGTCACCAGTGGATGATTCACCCGAAGATGGGATTTTAGATAAATCACTGTTGCTAATCCCCAACCCCAAACCTCGCATAATCTCAAAAGCATCATCTGGCCGATCAAGAAAATAGCGTTTCTCATTTGAAGGATAAACATACCAAGCCTCACCATTAGCTTCAACATCGAGCAAGATATACCCCGAAGTCCGCTCAGCCACCGAAGAGGCTGAAGCCGAAAAAAGCGGCCAGCAAAAGAAAACAATTAATAGGCAAAGAAAATAGCGCATATTTTTTTAAATTCATTGGAAATATTTTAGCATAAAAAACCAATTTTCCACAATTTTGGCTCTTTAAAGCCAAAATAGTCCCTTTTGCACTTGACAGAAGGTCATTTTTATGATATTTTATCAAGTCTTTTTGGTTGCCAACCCTTGCCGATGAAAAGTCGTCGACAGGGTGCCGCATCCAACGGCACTGCGTGCGTGCAAGAAAGGGAGAAAAGATGAGAATGTACTCAGGCTTGGTCAGAGTCTTCTTCCCGGCAGACGAGAAGAGATACGGTTTCATCAGCGCTCAAAACAAAAACGGAGAGATGGACCAGATCTTCTTCCACCTCAACGCATACGGCCAGCCGGTTCCGGACGGCGACAGCGTCGTATTCGAAGGGAATCCATCCAAAGCTCCGCGCATCCCGAGCGTCGGCGATCGGGTGGTGTTCTGCGCAGTGGAAGGGACCAAGGGCTGGAAGGCCTCGCTGTGGACCTTCGCCGATGAGATCAGCATGATGACCCAGGAACTCTCCCGCAACTACATGGTATGGGAACAGTTGACGATCGTCGATCGCGAGACGCAGCCGCCGACCGATCTAAAATTCGAAGGTTCCCTAAGAAACCTCGTAAGGAGATTCCCTCGAACCAAGAATTCCAATCTCGACATCTTCGCCGCCTCCGGCAATGCCGACGCTTCGACCTCCTTCAGGTTCGAACGACAAGCCGATGACGACCTGTGGGAAAGGTGCGACGACCCCCGTAGGGTGGTCGACGCGCCCGCCAGCCGCCGTCGCTGACACCCATCCACTCGTGCGCACCCGCACGAGGCAGAAGCCATCCGGCTCGCTGCCTCTCTCGTCGGGTGTGCTTCTGTTTTTGGGGTATTTTACAAAACTTAAAAACCAACTTCCCCCCCTTAACAAAAACTTAGGGGAGGAGTTAGGCTTGCCCGCCATAGCTTGCCACAAGCGACGGCGGGGGTGAGGATTTACAATAATTTAAAAAACCGCCAGTCTAAATTAAAACTGGCGGTTTTTTATTTTTTTATCGAAGTGATTGGTGAGGTACACCGTAAAAATAATCGCGCATTTCGCTAACTGGATACTCGCGAATCAATCGAGTCCAGTGTGAACCATACATGCGGTAAGCGGTGTATTCATCGGGGATCAAACGAAGATATTTATCATTATCAAGGGTGTAAACAGCTGACTGGTTGTGAAACTTTACCAAGTAATCAGCTCGCTCGTAAGTCCAAGTACCAATCACCGTGTAATCATCAATTCGGGCGCAGGAAACATTTTTTACTTCAGCGAAGGAATGACCCCAAGCATAAAAAGTTTCTTCGTTGGGAAAAAGTTTAATGGTGGTAGATGAAGTTACTGAATAAATTTCTGGCTCAGTTGGACATTTAATGAGTGTGTCAACTGGATAATCTGGGTTATTATTGGTGTTGTTATTAGTGTGATTGTATTCCGGACCAAAATCATCTTTTACTTCATTAAGTTCGTCGGAATAAGCTTCGACAACATCATAAGCCTCGGAATATGAATCAGCAAAATACAAACCTGGTTTGTAAAAAACCGCAGTTCGACCATCGGGTGTTACATTACTATTCAGAGCCTGTTTTAAAAATAAACGCATTGATTCACTATTACTTGGCACATAGACAATACCGTAAGTCACTTGCCAAGTTTTTCCAACCGCCGCACTTTGGCGCATGGAAGTTTCGGAAACATATTCAATAATTTTTCCATCGTCAAGAAGATAGGCGTATAGATATGGCAAACCAGTAATATTTTCTGTACCATTGGAAAAATTTGGATAAGGATTTTCGGCTCGGGTGTAGGAAACAAAAACTAAATAGTCATCATTATTTGGAATATTGACATCAGTAAAAAGATGACCGCTTTGGCTACCTTTTTGAGTGATACGAACTCGACCGTCATCGGTTACGTTTACATTGCCGTATTCCTCCCAATTACCGACCATGGGGGCATAGTTTTTTTCGTCAGTATCAATACTAACGTGGGCCAAAGCCGAAGCTGGTCCAGACACCATGAGAAACAAGCCTAAAAGGCTAATTATAGCGATTTTTTGTTTGAACATAAGAGTTTTATTATATGGCTTATATATCAGATAAACGGTAAATGGTCAAAAATATTACATTTCCTCTCTCTTATCTCTCCCGCGGGAAGAGAGAACTGAATTTAAAAAAGCCCCGATCATTACAATCGAGGCTTTTAAAAAATTTTATTTTTTCTTTTTGGCTGGGGCTTTTTTAACAGCTGTTTTAGTTTTAATTTTTTCTACTTTTTCTTTCGGCACCTTGGTGACTTCTTTAACGACTATTTCTTTTTTAACTTCTGGTTTAGCGGCCTTTTCAACTGGAACATTTGGACTCAAGATTTTAATGAGCTTATCCATTTTTTCATTTAGCATTTTGATTTGCGTCATGACTTCGCCGGAATCTTGGCCGCCAGAGGCACGAGCTGAGCGATCAGGTTTTTCAAAACAATTATTACAAAAAATTGGCTTGCCGGCCGTTGGACGAAATGGCACCTGGCAATCATTGCCGCACTTGGCACAAACCGCGTCGTGCATTTGGCGATCTTCAAAACTTGGTCTTTCGCGACGATCATCGCCAAAACGACTTGGTCGGCCACTGCCGCTGTCGTTTTGCTTGCCAAAACAACTGCTGCAAAACACTGGTCGATCGCCGGTTGGCCGAAATGGCACTTCGCAATCAGCCCCACACTCGCCACAAGTGGCTTTGTGCATTTCAGTGAATCTTTTGCTACCACCACCGCCACCACCGTATGATTTACTGCCACCAAATCTCTGGCCACCACCTCGATTAAAATTTCCCATAATTATTTTTTAAATTACTTAAAGCGCAATTTGCGCAAGGTTAACATAGTTTTAAATTAAAAGCAAGACCTGACCAATAAAAATTATTCCTGGACGCTCACAATTTTTATTTGAAATTTTTCTTCTAACAACATTCTTGGGACTTCATCATCAAGTGCTTCTAACCAGCCATCTTGTCTATCATCGGTAAACGATATGGCTCTAACAACAGTTTCTATTTGGTTTTCGTTTATTGTCATGCCAGCCAATGATTCGGGATTAATGATTTTAATCCCCTCAATTTTTGTTTTTGAAAAATCAATTCCAGATAAGTCGCAACCTTCAAGTGATGATTCGCTTAAATCAGCGCTGATAAAACTCGTCCCATAATCTGGACCACCAAAATCAACATTAACCCACCGAGCCCCCTTAAAACGACCACCGTCACCGCAAAAACCAAAAAGTCCGCCAGAATCTTCGATTTTAGCCACACCGCCAGTGTCTGGATAGCGAGCTCTTCGATTGGCCACGCTTTCGGCATAACCAAAAGTTGCCCCCTCAGCCTTAACACCACCAAAATCAGTCAGACCTTCTTGACAAGCAATAATCGCTTCAGAAAAATCAGCTCGACTAATTTTTGTTAAAACCCGATCGCTTTCGCCTTCAGCTTCACGAAATAATTGAACTCCATGAACATCCGATCCACGAAAACTCACACCTTCTAATGACAAACCGGCTAGATCTAACCCCGATAAATCAAAACCTTCTAGGTTTTGACGAGCTTCAAGTCTGACTTCGACTTCTTCTCTCGATAATCTGGGAAGTTTTTTGGTTTCAGCTTCCATTCCGGTTTCGTCTTCTGGTGGCAAAACTTCTTTGTCCGGGAAAGTAAATTCCATATCTTTTGGCGATGGCCCACCGCCGAATTCGCCTGGTGACATAATTTATAGTTTTAAAAAATCAAAATTTATAACAGTCAGATGTTTTGGTAGCGGCCTACAAAACTACCGAACGTGAAACTTATATGGATTATTCTATTCCCTACACGATTGATCCAGTAATTTTAGTTGTTAAAAAAGGTAAAACTTTTTCTTATAATCAATGGGAAGATTTAATCGGTAAAAAAGGCACGATCACAATCGGCGACAGTTACGGACAAGATTTTGATAGTTTTATCAAGGAAAAATTAACAGCCACTACGGTCAAAACTCCAACCGAGGCTTTTGAGCTTCTTAAAAATGAACAAGCTGATTATTTTGTCTATGCTCTTTATTCGGCCGAAGATTATATTTCTAAAAATAAAATTTCTGATCAGTTTGAAATAATTCCTAATTACGTTAGTGCGGAAAATTTTTATTTAACCTTTTCTCAAGAATCGCCTTTTGTTAATCTTCTGCCGCAAATTAATACGCTGTTAGAAAAATATAAAGCCGACGGTACGATTGAAAAAATAATTGAAAGTTATAGACCGGTTTTATAAAAATTTTAAAGCCAAAAAACAGATAATTTTTTATCTGTTTTTTGTTCGATCAAATATTCTTGCCAAAACAATAATTTTCTGCTATCCTTCGCTCGAATTAAATTAAATTTATGGATCACGGAAATGTTATTATCCGCTTTGAAAAAGTCTCGTTTGGTTATGATAAAGATCATTTACTCTTGAACGAGGCTGATTTTTCAGTTCGAGAAAACGCCAAAATTACCCTCATGGGCCAAAATGGTGCTGGCAAAAGCACGATTTTCAAATTATTACTCGGTAATCTTCAACCAATTAGTGGCAAAATTCACCTTCAACAAGGTGCCAGTATTGCTATTGCCACTCAGGTCATGCCGCCAGAATGTTTAAATAATACTTTAAGAGAATTTTTTGCTCGAGCTTTTACCGAAAAAATTTACAATCTTGACCGCCGAATTTCCGAGGTTTTAGAAATTGTAAACTTAACTTCTGACTTAGATAAAAAAATCAAAGATTTTTCCGGCGGCCAGCAAGCTCGTCTTTTGCTGGCCTATGCCTTAATTCAGGATCCGGATATTTTATTGCTCGATGAACCAACCAACAATCTCGACACGGCTGGCATCGAACACTTAACCGGTTTTTTAATGTGTTATCTAAAAACCGTTTTAGTTATTTCTCATGACGCGGATTTTTTAAATGCTTTTACTGAAGGGGTTTTGCATCTTGATGTTTTTACCGGCAAAGTTGAACGTTACGAAGGCAACTATTTTAATGTCGTTGAAGAAATCGCGGCCCGAGTAGAACGCGACCGAGCTAAAAACGCTCAACTTCTAAAAGAAATTCAAGATCGTAAAGACAAAGTCAATTTTTTCGCTCACAAAGGTGGCAAAATGCGTAAATTAGCCAGCAAGCTTCGCGATCAGGTCGAGGAAGCCGAAGAAAACATGGTTGATGTCAAACGTGATGATCGGACAATAAGCGACTTTAATATTCCAGCCCAAATTTTTACTGAACCGATCGTTAATATCACTTCGGTAAAAGTTATTAAAAATCATGAGCCAGAACGCGTTGAAGTAGCTATTAAAATGCGCAAACAACAACGTTTATTTATTTCTGGTCCCAACGGCATTGGCAAAAGCACTCTTTTACGAACCCTGGTTGAAAATAAAGATCCGGGTGTCACCATTACTCCCGGCGTAAAAGTCGGCTATTATCGCCAAGATTTTTCCGGTCTTAATTTTGAAGACACGGCTTATGCTTCGCTCGAAGCTGTGATGGAAGTACCAGACAATGAAAAACTTCGCGCCGTCGCCGCCAGATTTTTATTAACCGGTGATGTTTTAAAAAATAAAATTAGTTCCTTATCCGAAGGTCAAAAAGGCTTACTCTGTTTTGCTCGCTTTGTTTTGCAAGAACCCGGTCTTTTAATTCTCGACGAACCAACCAATCACATTAATTTTCGTCATCTACCAATTATTGCCGAAGCTTTGCAAGAATACCAAGGCTGTATGATTGTGGTTAGTCACGCTCCAGACTTTGTGGAAAAAATTTCTTTCACCGAGTCATTAGACTTGGGCAAATTTTAAAAATTAATTCCCAATTTTCGCAATTGGTCAACAAGATCCTCGACGCTTTTAAAACGAATGGGTGTGTAACCAACTTGCTCAGCCGTAGACAAACAGCGTTCGGAGTCATCAATAAAAACTAATTCTGACACGGGAATATTAAGAGTTGCAGCGAGTTTTAGAAAAGCTTCGGGCTCAGGTTTCATGTAGCCAACTTCTGATGAAAAAATAATCGCTTCAAAAAATTTATCAAAACCCCGATCTCTAAACTCTTGAGCGCCTTCTAAAGAATGATTGCTAAGTAACCCCAGCTTCCAACCAGCCGAACGAAGCCTTTTTAACAATTCCAACATTTTTGGATCGGCCACACCGGCCGGTCGGCTTTTTATAAACTCTACAAATCGATCAAGATCATCCAATTTACCCAACTCAGCTAAAATCGCTTGCCACATTTCGACCGCTTCTCCATATCCTTGAATACCTTTATTAACTAAATGATTATAACGAGAATAGACTTGCTGAAACAATTCATCATCAACCCCAAGAAATTCGGCCGCCAAACTACAAAAACCGCCGCCAGGATATTTAAAAATCACGCCCACCCAATCAAAACCAATCGCCCCGATCTTTTTCATATTATCTATAAGAATAACAATTTTAAACAACAAAAGGATTGGTTTTTGTGTAATTAAAAAAAGATTGAATTAATGGTTGTTCGTCTTCGTTAAACTCTGAAATATTTACATTTTCAAAATTAAGCCAATAGGCACGGTCAAGATCTGACTCGTTGTTGCGTTGGGGTTCCTGAATTTGGCCAGCTTGATAAATTGCCAGATGAGCGACGGCAAAAATATTATAAAGTTGGTTGTTCCGTTCATAGCTCCACGACCAAGTACCAAAAGGCAGTTTGGTTTCAACCTTAACTCCGGTTTCTTCAGTAATTCGCTGATAAAAATTCCGCTGCGAATTATCGAAATTATAAATTTTTCCACCAGCCATACCATAACGCCCACGAACTTTTTCGGCCACGTCGGGTCGGTCATCATAACGAATTACTAACATTCGTTCTTGTTTGGGGTCAATAACCAACCCTTTGTAAGCAAAAAAATTATTAACTAAAAGACCTGAGGAATGAAGCAATTTGTCGGTTGGCAAATAATTTTTAGTATAGTAAGAAACCGCTTGTTCGATAAGGGAAAGATCTTTGATGCTTTTTTGATCAGGAAACAATTCCAATAAACAAATCGCCGCTTCTCCAATATCACGAACAATATAATCGCAAGTCAACTTCACAAAAGGGTGGAGCCAATTTTTATATTTTCGACCATATATTTCTTTATCACCAAAAAACTTACTTTGTTTTGGGACAATCCCGATGAGTGGCTTTTTAAAATACTTAGCAATAAGCATTTCTTGTGAACCACCAACACTAATATCGTCACTTAAATAAACGATAACCACATCGGCCGACTTAATCATAAAACAATCCCGACCAAAAATAAGATCGGCATTATTTTCATCAAACTGTTTTTTGTCTTCAAACCTGGTTGGGTCGAGATTTTTAATGGTCAAACCTGACAATTTCGATAGTTCTCGACAAAAAGGCTCACGCCAAAACGATGTTTGAAAAACCGAATCCTTTGAAACCTTACCAGCTAAATAAATTTTAATTTCTTGATCCATAATGACGCAACTCTATCATGCTAAAAAATATTTGACGAGGGTTTATTTTGGGGGCTGTAATTTAAAATTACTTTTTAAATCTCGGAATAAACATCGGGGTTTGCGACTGATACTTTACATATTCATTACCAAATTTTTTAAGCAGGGCTTTTTCTTCGAGTTTTGCCCAAAATATCAGGACAAAACTCAGCCACATAATCCCAACCAAAACCGCTGTGTAAGGAAAACAAATAAAAAATCCCCAAGCTAAAATTATGTCACCGGAATACATTGGGTGACGCATTCGGGCGTAAATACCAATAGAAATAATTTTATCAATTTCGGCGGCATTTCGAATGGCCTGACAGTGTACCTGCCAGGCCGAAATAAAAACGTAAAGCCAATAAATAATAATTAAGAAGAACAAAACAAAATTCCAGACATTGCCCACAAACATTTTTTGCCAATTAATAAAAACTAAAGACGGAATGACACCGAGTAAAACTATTAACCACATGAACGCTGGTTTAACTAATTTAATTTGTTCCATAATTAGGCGGCTTTATCAGGCTAAAAAAACTAAAGGGTAAATAACAAAATTTACTTTCTTTTTTTACTTTTAACCTTTGCTTTAGAAACGACGATTTTTTTAACAGGCCGAGCTTGCTCTGGAAGAATATTGGTTGTTGTCTGGTCATTTTTTTCTCCCTCCTCATCAACTGCCTGCAGGGCTTTCTGAATATCATCATCAATAAAAACACGGTTGGAAAAAACTCCTTTATAAACCTTGTCCCCGGCCAAACAAAAATGATCAGATATTTCTCCGGCAAAATTGGTATGCATTATTTTGCGAACAAATTCAATTTTATCGCGACCGGTTAAGTTCTTTTGTTGATTAGCAATACCTTGAGCAAAACAAAGTTTTTGATAAGCGCTTTCTTTAATCATATCCCCCAAAGCAATACCACCGGCTTTAACAAATTCTCCAATACGACCGCTTAAAGTAACCTCAGCTACACCATTGTCATTGTGAGAGATAAAGGCAATAGGTTTATTATAAGAATTAACCGCCGTGGCAATATAATATTTCATTTGTAGGGGCATGTTACCTGTGTCATAACCGCCAATCAGCACAGCTGAAACATCCGGATTTTCAATTAAATTTTCAAACTGTTTAATATCAATAGCATTAATACATTCAAAATAAGCCACGCCTCGATCAAAATTAGTAAATAAAGAAAAGGGTCGTTTCTTTAAATTATGTGTAATATCATAAAGCTCAATCTGGTACGCTAGTTTACCGGCCACTAAATGTTTTTCAACTGGAGCAAAGGCATTAATGCCGTGCTCATCTTCTTTAATAACCGTAGTCCCAATCATTAATTTATCACCAAAAGCAAGTTTGATACCTGGTTTTACTCGTTCATTTATTGGTTGCTCTAAACGAGCAATTATCGCTTTAATGGCCTTAACAAAATTTCGATCAAAATCAGACGAACCATAACCAGGTTTTTGAGCTCCGGTTAAAATTACGTCCTTATCAATACCAACCAACATAAAAGAAAGAGTGGAAGCAGTATAAGCCAAAGTGTCTGTACCATGAAGAACAACAATGCCATCATAATCATTTTTGTGCTTGGCGATTATGTTGGCCAATTGAATCCGATGATCGAGTTCAATATCAGTGCTATCCATATTTTGTAACTCGAGATAGTCTAAAGAAACCAGCCGATCCAAACCTTTAACTTTAATATCCAATAAATCACCTAGCGGCCGTTTAGTCGGCCAAAGGGAACCGCCGGGATTAACTTCCATGTAAAAAGTTCCGCCCATGCTAATGGCCAAAATCTTGTGTTTAGCTTTCTTGGATTTACAATAAGTTTTTATTTCATAACTGTGGTTGATTTTATTTGGCACTTGATAAAATGACTCCAAACTCATTGGTGGTTTACCGAAGCGTTCTCTAATAAGATTAACAGCGTGACGAGAAAAATCCTCGGGAACTTCTTCGGCCACTGAGGTCAAAAGAAGACGGGCAACGTCTTGCAAAAATTCCATTTTCCCTTCACCTTTAGCGTTATTTAGAGCGTAACGCATTTTTTCAATGGCCGCGGCTTTGGTCATGGCGCCAAGAGAAATTGCTCCAGCTTTTACGGCAATTGCTCCAACGTCATACAAACCCATGTCTGAACTGCCTTTTTTATTATTGGTAATCACTCCAACGGCCTTACCTTTTTCATAGACGGCTTTATAAATAGCTGGAATTAATTTGGTAGGAACATTGCCGGCTCCAAAAGCCCCAATAACAATACCCTTGATAGTTTTATCTTCAACAATTTGATAAAAACTACTGAGATGTGTTTCGGAAACCAAATCAAAATAAGCAACATTGGTATTGGTGTTAAAAGAATAATTAAGCTGTGATGGACGCCGTGGTTTAGCATGCGGCTCTAGTTTAATTGTCCAACCAACATCACCAAGTTTAGGAACCCGCGGTGTAACAATCGGATTATTTGATCGGGTGCCGCGATTAATAGCCGCGGTTGACCGAGACAGAGTGTCATCAAATAAAATACCGACTTCACCAAAACTCGGAGCATTTACATCGGTCGCGCCCATGGTGGCGACTTTAATAGCGTTAGGTAAGTTTAAACGAAAATCTGTATCCCATTCTTCAACATCAAAAGTGGCGCCAGAAAAAATAATTGGTGTACCCATACCACGCAAGGCATAAGCCGTAGCCGAAGCAATGTAAGGCATAGTGTCCGTGCCAGCAATTACCACAAAACCATCATAATTATTTTGATACTTATAAATAGTTTGGGAAATACTGGCCACCTCGGCGGCTGTTATATCAGCACTGTCTTTTCTAAACAACGCCAGGTAGTCAATTTTCCCTGCATTATCCGACAAGTAGGGCACTTTTTCTAAAGCCAGACGCAAATTATCATTAGTATTTTTATACGCATGTGGAATACCGGCCCCGCCGACCGCAATAATTAAAACCCGTCCCTCACGGTTAGGATTAATGGAAAAAGTAAATACTCCTTGAGTAATTTCAGAAATTTCACTGGTTTCCAATAATGGCTGGCTTGGTATAGATTGTTTTGACATATGATTGGTTTTTAAAATTTTGGCCAACTAAACATTGGCTCTGAAGATATTTTATGTTAGCATTCTTATGGTGTGCAATAACACCCTTGGGTGCGTGGTATCACCATATTTTTAATACAACTTTACATCTATGTATAGCGAATTATTACAGGAGCTTAATCTTTCCCCAAATGAAGCAAAAATCTATGAAGGTATGTTATCCACTGGCGAAACCAATGCCTCGGTCATTGCCTTACGTTCAAACGTACCCAGGCGCAATGTTTATGATACTTTAAATCGTTTAATTGAAAAAGGCTTGGTTTATAAAATTATTGGTTCTGGAGAAAACTTATTCCAAGCCGTTCATCCCAATAAATTACTGGACTTGTTACAGGAAAAAGAAAAATGGCTAAAAAATAAATTGCCAGAATTACAAGATCTTTATGAAACCGAGCCGCCATTAAAGGCTGCTTATATTTACAGTGGCGTAGAGGGCTACAAAAATTATCACAACGACCTGCTTCGTGTATCACAAAAAGAAGAAGTTTATTTTTTGGGCGCCAAAGCTCTTTGGAATAGTCCACAGATTAATAAAAGCTTTCGCACCAACTATTTAAAAGAGTTTGAAAAACGAAAAGTTCCTTATTATACCCTTTTTGATCCTGGTGTTTTGCGCGAACTTCCAGAAGTGGTACAAAAAGCCAAGGGTGAATATAAAATCTTGCCCGATCAATATGCCACCCAAGGTTTAGTCGATATTTTTGGTGATTATGTTGTAACTTTTAGCGGGGTTCACGTAGGACGTTTTGATGACAATCTCCGAATTTTTATTATCATTGACAAAGATCTAGCCAACACTTATCGCACCTGGTTTAAAATGATTTGGAATTTACTACCAGGAAATTCCTGGATTGAAGTTCAAAAAAATACTTTATTAAAAAAAAACAAAATAGTTTTTTAATAAGACGGCTCGTTTGTGAAAGACCGCAAAAAAAGCTGATTCTACTCACCAAATTTTTGGCTTAATAAATCACGACCAGCGGCGGCCCATTCGGTTTGACCAATTGCTTCCATTTCAATTATATAATCGGCCAAAGTATTTTTATAAATTTCCTCGTCGGAAATTGTTAAAAGATATTTTGATAATAAGGCAAAATGAACTGACTCGCGAGTTGCTTCGTCATCAATTTGCCACCACAATTTTTGTTCAAAAGCTCGATTAACAAATTCGGAATTTTCCAAACCAGCATTAATTAAATCCATAATCTTTTGCTGTTCTTCGGCTTCGGAAATACCAGTGTAAGCTCCCTCAGGAATTTGCTCAGAAATCGGATCAAGCATGGCTGACAAATATTTATCAAGGTTTTCCGAATTATAAGGAATCTCTTCAACTAAATACGCTGGCTTCATAAAAAGACCGATGCGTTCCGAATGATTGGTTAAATCCATAGCCGAAAATTCGGTCACAATGGTTTGGACTTGTTTAAAAGAAAGATCAGTATCAACTAACTGATACAAAAGATATTCCCAAACCGTGTCTAATTTTGAAGCAGCGGTTGGGGTAAACTTGACTAAAAGTTGTTTTAAAAAAGTTGAATGGTTGTGAGCGCGTTGCGGTTCACCAATGGCATAACTTTGACGCAAGCGTAACCATTGTAAAGTTTCCGTGGTTGGCAAACCCAGCAAACGAAAAGCTCCCAAGGCTTCGGAAAAACCCACCATAGCCACATAGTCAGCTTTTTGACCCAAAATATTTTCAATTTGGGTTATACCATAATCAAGACCGCCAAGGCCACAAGCATTGGAAACATAATAATCGCTCGGTAGGTGGCTCGTACCCGGTAAAGGCGAATAAGTTCCGCGCGGCACAGCTGTAATATTTACAGTCTGTTTTGTTTTATTGATTTCAATAAACTGAATAGCATCGCAATGGCCGATCGTACTGCCCGAACGCGAGTCCAAACCAAGAAGCAAAATCCGCAAAGTTCCGTTTTCATCAAAAGGATTGGCGTCTTCCCCACCCTGTTGTGCTTGAAGACGGGTTTCGATAACCGACTGAATCTGTTTTTGTAAATTTTCCTCAGCCGCCTTTTCCGCCGCTGAACGCTGATTTAAAACCGCAAAGCAAATACCTAAACCAAGGCCAATGGCCCCTAAAATCGCTAAAATGATTATTAATAAAAGTTTTCGGCGTTTCATACTTTTTATCTTGCCAAAATACTACACGATTTTAAAATAAAAAGCGACAAAAAAACCTTAAGGTTAATTTAAGGTTTTTAATTAAAAACAAACTAAGCGGCAATTTTTTCTTGAAGATACGAATTTAGGCTTTTCCCGCGAGCTTTAGCTTCCAGAGCAATTTTTTCATGTAAGTACGGATTAATGCGCACCACAAATTTTCCGCTGAAGGTTTGGGTGCTGTCAGGTGCTGGAATTGGTTGTTTTTTCCCTCGAACAGATTTTCGGGCTTTTATTTCTTCTTGAACCGCCAAGGCAATGCCTTTTTCTAACTCAACAAGATTATCGCCAAAAACCACACTGTTAAAAGCTGGGATAATAGCCTTATAGCCAGTCGAATCGCCATCAGAGATATGATGGACAATGTAATCGTATTCAATCATATTTTTTTTCATATTTCCAAAAGATTAATAACCTCTCTAACGTAAACTTTTTTTACTTTGTTATTGTGAACCGGGATGGTTAATGACGGCGAACCTGGTTTTCTAAAATGGACATGGCTGCCCTTTTGCCGCTGACGCTTATAGCCCGCCGACAATAAAATTTTTTCCAGCTCAACAAATCGAACACTGGTTTTAGTATTACTTATCTTTTCAAGAAGTTTCTCGAATTGGGACATAATTGAATAGTATCATATTTGATACTATAAGTAAAGACGGACGTAAAGTTGTTATTTTTTTGAAAAAAAACGAAACCGCCCACCGAGATGAGCCAAGGGGGCGGCTTCATCCTGATGAGCGGAAAGACTTGACTGTGACCGGTGTCACGCGTTGGTGGCAGAGACCTCTTTCAACATCGCGCCGCAGATCTCGGCTCTCCGACCGTCGCTACGCGAGACTACCGTGACCACCTCAACGTCGCCGTCGGAGATGGTCAATAGTCCTGAGCTGCAGACGGTATAAAAAAGATGGTAAGCAAGAGCTGGGCAAGCAACCATTGCCTGGAGGATAGCCTTGGTTCTCGTATCCGCAGATTCGAACCTTGTTTCAAGTACAACGAACTCCTCTGAGACGGGTGGCATTGCACGGTACGCTGTCGCATAATTGACGCCGACAGCGAAGTTGGAACCTCTGGCATGTACGATGCTTCCAGGAAGGAATGTGGCTTTGACCCACTGCTCCTCGAAGTTGTAGCGACGTTCATCATCGTCACGACCAATCTGGTAGAGATAGCAGTCGCGCCCACGGACCACCAGCTTCGGTGCCCATGTCAGTGCACTGCGAACACGCAGAGCCCGTCCGGCGAACTGGCTGTTTACACAGATCTCGAGGTCGCCTTCTCTAGGTTTTCCCGTTCCGAAAAGTTTGGCGGCCACCGCGCCCAGCTCTTCGTCGATGCATAACTGTCCAAAATCCTATTTTTGTACTAAAATAAGAGCAGAAACAATCTTTTTAAGACAAAAACAAAATGGATTCCATTAACGCCGGGGAAATCATGGGGATTATTCCTGATGAATTATTAGACCGATTGGCTGT
>JAZDEQ010000059.1:0-12220 GCA_043808565.1 Candidatus Uhrbacteria bacterium
AATACCGGCTTGCAAGGTAATAGCTTGTACACTCGAACCGGTCATTAATATATTGCCAACCAAATTAACCCCAGCTGAATTATTAATTATTAAATTTTGTCCATAAAAATACCCTGTTCCTGAGGTGGTGATTGTTTGCAAAGACGTGCCGTCAACATAAAGGTTAAAACTTGTACCATTACTTACTGAATATCCGTCGCTGGTAAAAATGTCACCTTTTGCGTGAAAATGCCCGCCGCCGGAAACTGCGACGTGGCCGTCAGTAAAATAAAAATCATGATTGGCAGTTAAAGAATCACCGCTGGCAAGTACAAACCAAACTGCGGCGCATTCGGTACCGGATCCGCTACAATCAATTTTAAAATTATAAAAATCTTCATTGATATTAACGTCAAATGTTTGGGTTCCTTGACCTGAGCCGTCGTAAACAACCGTACCATTATTATGATTAAAAGTACCCGCAGAGTGAGTCCAGTTGCCGGCAATACTTAATGTCCCTGAGGTGGAAGTAAAAGTAGCTCCGGCGTTATTAATGGTAAAAGAACTATTGAAATCGAGAGTGGCTGTATCGCCATTAAAAGTTCCGCCAGATTGAGTAAAAGCCCCGGTAAAAGTTTTTGTACCCGAACCGGCATTAAAAATTGCCGTTCCGGAAAGCGCGGTCGTGCTGCTAAATGTATTTGTCCCCGCCCCATTGAACGTGCCACCGGATTGAGCAAAAGTACTGCTGAAAGTGGTAGTAGTTGAACTACCGGAGAAAGCACCTCCTGACAATGTAGCTGCACCACTAAAAGTCATGGCGACTGATCCGCCCGTGAATGTTCCACCAGACTGAGCAAATGTCCCGGCAACTGTCATGACCGTAGAGTTTTGATCAAAAGTTCCATCCTGCAAGGTAATACCATTATTAAATGTGGCAGTAGAGGCACCTGCCAAGTCCAAATGCGCGGAGGCATCATTAATGAGAAGCGCGGGAATTTTACCGGCGGCATTTGCTGTTAATGTATGAGTGCCTGTTGCTATTTCTATAATCCCGGCTCCGCCGTCGCTGTTTGCGGACGCGACCACTATGTTTCCGGTTACTGATATTTTTGCTCCGCTGGCACCGGCCCAAACGCCATCCGTAAGAGTCAGTGTATGGGAAACCACCAATGTTTCATTCGCCGTTCCGCTTAATGTATAACCTGCTGTTCTAGCTATGTTAAAGTCGTAAAATACTTCATCGGCTTCGGAATTGGTGCTATCAACATTGAAAGTGATCGGATTAGTCATGTTTGGCCCTTGAATAGGAGTAATTGCACCATTATTGTGTTGGAAGGCGTCAGCACCAGCACCTTCGGCGATAGTAAAATTCCCACCAATCGCAGCTGAACCGGAAGTGGAAATGAAGGTTCCTCCAACATTAATGGTAAGATTGCTGTTAAAAGTCAAAGGAACTGCGCCTCCATTAAAGGTTCCACCAGATATTGTAAAAGATCCGGATTGACCAAAAGTATTTGTATTGCCTCCGGCATTAAACGCGCCTCCATTTATGGCAACAACGCCATTGAAGCTTGGTGTTCCCGCACTATTGAAAGTTCCGCTTGTTAAGGTGAAAGCACCGGAAAAAGTATTCGTTGAAGATCCGGCGTTAAACGTCCCTCCGGACTGAGTAAATGTACTACTGAAAGTCGTTGCCAAATCACCTTGATTAACTATCCCGTTTTGCAAAGTAAAAGCTCCGGACAAAGTAACCGTACCAGTCCCGGTAGTAGAAACTGTGGCCGAAGCGTTGTTGATGGTTAAGGCCGGAGCCTTTCCTCCGCCGGTAAGTGTTATAGCCTGACTGCCTGCTTCATCTATCATTACTATACCGGCTCCACCATCAAAACCTGTCCCAACGGCAACTGCACCTTTGGGATCGAAATAAGCTCCGGAGGCTCCACCCCAATATCCATCCGTTAACGTCAGCGTACCATTGACCACTAAAATTTCATTGGCCGTGCCGTTCAGAGTTGAGAGACCGCTTTTATTAATAGTCACGTTGTTAAAAATTTCATCGACGTCGACATTGGTGCCGTCAACGTTAACAGTAACTGCGCCACCGGTGTCAAAGGTTACCGTTCCTCCATTATGTTGGAAAGCGTTGGAGCCGGCCCCTTCAGCAATGGTCCATGTGCTGGCAAAGGTTGCTGTGCCAGAAGTAGAAATGAAAGTAGCTCCGGAGTTAAGAGTGAAGGTGTTATTAAAGTCGAGCGAATCAGATCCGCCGGAAAAAGTCCCTGCCGACTGGACAAAAGCCCCATTAATGATAAGGCTTCTAGATTGAGTGATAACGGCGGTTTCTCCGGTATAACCGGCATTAATGCTAAAAGCAGCGATTGTTCCTCCAAAACCGGCATCAATGGTTGAGGCCTTGGTTGAGGTGCCATCAAAAACAACGCTGTCAGTGGAAATCGGACAGGTATCGGTTTGATCCCAGTTGGCACAAGTGCTCCAGTTATTGTCTCCGCCTCCACCGTCCCAAGTGTGGGTGTCGGCGCTGGCGGCTTGAACTGAACAAAAAAAGAACACGCCGACAAAAAAAACGACCAGAAAAAAAATTCTACTGTTAATCAACTTCTGAAAAATTGTACTAAGCAACGATGGCATAATAAATTAGTGTATCTATTTTACAGGAAAAAACCATTTTTTTTAAGGATCGGGTTGTCCACAATTTTTGATCGTTTTCTCGTTATTTTTTAAACAAATTTTTTATCAAAAATTTTGTTAAATAAAAAAACAAAATTCTTTCAAAAAAAATAAAAAATAAAAAATATTATTTTTACAAAAAAATCAGTTAAAAAAATATTTTTGACTGATTTTTTGCTTGAACAAAAATATTATTTTTTCTCAAAATATTCAATTTTCCTAAGGAATATTAGTAAAATATTTTTTTGGCATTTTAAAAATGAACAAAAATTTTAATTATTCAAAAAATAAAAAATATTAATAAATCCTAACAAAAATTTAATAATTTAAAATATTGAACACAAAAATTATCATAAAAAATGCGTAGGAAACAATTTTTTTGTTCCCTACGTATTTTTATTTTTTTATTCGGTCACCAGAATCGTTATGTGATCAACCATGCTCGGAACCTTTCTTGACCACGGTGGAAAAATATTTACTGTCACATCCTTGGCTACACCGGCCGAAACCAAATAAGCCTTCACCTCCTCCGGAGTTTTGCCAACAAAAACTTCAGGTTGTAAAAATGGACTAGTATTAGCAACCACGGAATCTTTTTTAATCGTCGCTCGCAATTCGGCTGTGCCGTTGGTAGCATTACCTTGGGTAATTTCTACCATGGCAACACACTTATTAATCGGCGCCTGGGAATCAACTGGGTCTTTAATAAAAACAAATCCTTCGTCAAGATCTTCGTAGAGTTTATTCCAAGTCATTTTATTAAGCTCCGCCACTTCGAAAAAAACCGCAGTAACTTTGGTGGTTAAAGAAATATTAATAGTATCTTTTTCTTCACCTGGCTCAGTATCACTTTCTTTAGAAATAACTTCAGTTAAAAAAGCTTCGCCGCTCAAATTATTTTTACCAAGCAAACGCAGTTGATCTTTAGCCACAGCTAGCATTTCATTACTCAGGGTCTCAGCATCTTTATCTAATTCTTCTTGAGTAACCACGGAAACAACTTTTCGACCACCACTCATGGCCACTGTACTTTCACCAAAGATTGAAGATTGTAATGAAGTTGAAAGCCCGGGAATAGTAAATTTATCTGGACTAATATCGCCAGTTGGACCAACTTGATCGGCATAAACCACAGCTTCAACACTGCCGCCAGCTGGAACTGTTACCCCCTTATCCAAACGAAATAAAGCTCCGCCCGAACTTAACAAACGCGTGGTAGCAACCAGAGGTTGGATTTTTGATGAATTATTAATAATCTTAACTACCCCGCCGGCTTTAGCTAAAACTTCTTTTTGTTCGCCACTAGTGACCGGGAAGCTTTCAGCTTGTTTAAAAGTTTGCTCAACAACTGTGCCGTTTATTTCACCTTCAACAGCACCAGTTTTAACCACCTCGGTCAAAAAAGATGATTCAATAGTTTTAGTTAACGGCGTAATTTCGATGGTCGCCTTGGTAGTAGAAAGCAAAATCACCGCCCCAAAAACCAAAACAACTACTGCAATAAAACCACCGACAATGCGCCGATAAAGACGCAGTGAAGGTACCGGTAGTGCCTGAAGCTTTTCTGGCTTAACTTCAATGGCTTTAATAACCCGCGGGGTAATTTTTTTTCCGACCGAAGTTTTTTTCTTTTTAATAGTTGGTGACATAGGCCTCCTTTTTTAATTTTGTAAAAAACGTAGAAGTCGTAGAAGACGTAGAAGACGTAGATTATTGGTTTGAAACAAAAGCGATTTCTACATCTACGTTTCTACGTTCTACGATTTCTACGACTTCTACGTTATTATACCATCTTCACATTTCGTTCGCCAACTAAACTTTTAACTTCGGCTAAAAATTCTGGAGTTGGGTTTACTGCGTAATCAGTTTTAACGACTCGTTGAGTGCCGCCCGAGTCTACGATAAAAAAAACTTTTTTAGTTCCTGGCGAAGCCAATAAAAGTTCGCGCAAGCTGGCGACTAGCTCTGGGGCAGGTTTACCAATAAGAGTGATTTCTAGGGCTGGGTCCGCCTCCGCTCGTGGCGAGCTATGGCGAGACGAGGAGGTCGAAAAGGCTTGAAAGGCTGGGGAGGCTTGATTTTCTTTAGAGATGTCTGAAGGTTGAGGTACTTTATTTTGATCACCTGGAATCCATAAATTGTCCTGGAGCATGCCAGCGACATCGGCTAAATTATTTTTATCGATCACAATCAGACTACTGGCTAAAAGTTTGGCCTCTTCCCCATCACGACGCGAAACCTTAGCCGAAACAATAATAACCTTGTCTTCCAAAAGGAGCTTACCAAATTGGGCAAAAGATGTGGGAAAAACAATTAGCTCGGCTTTACCGGTTTTATCGTCAAGACCAACAAAGGCCATGTTATCGCCTTTTTTTGTCACGATTGTTTTAACTGAAGTTATAAGACCGCCGGCTTTGACAAAAGAACCATCGGTTTGATTTTGAAGATCCTTAAGTGGTAACAAATATTGTCCAACGGCTTTAACCACATCGTCATAAGGATGCGAGCTAAGATAAAGTCCGAGCAATTCTTTTTCCCAAACCAATAATTCGTTCTTTTCAGCCGGCAAAGTAATTTTTAATTTTAACCGTTCGGTCGCCAAGGCGGGTGACAAATCAAAAAGCGAAGTTTGATTTTGCGCCTGCTTTTCTTTAGCTTGTTTATTAAAAAGCAAAATCTGTTCGATATTTTCTAAAAGACATTTTCGTTCACCAAACCGATCCAAAGCTCCAGATTTGGTCAAAGCTTCAAAAGATTTTTTATTAAAAGCTCGATGGTGAACTCGCTCAATAAAATCCGCCAAATCTTTAAACAAGCCATTAGCTTCACGCTCGGCCACAATAGCCTCAACAACTTCTTGACCTAAATTTTTTATCACCACTAAACCAAAACGAATCGTTTTATCATCAATATAAGTAAAAACCGGTAGCGATTCATTAATATCTGGTGGCAAAACCGCTATCCCCATCCGTTGACATTCTTTTACGGCATCGGAAATAGTTTCCAAATCAGCTGATTCAGCTGTCATTAAAGCCGACATGTATTCAGCCGGATAATTAGCTTTGAGATAAGAGGTTTGATAAGCCACCATGCCATAGCTTGAAGCATGCGCCTTGTTAAAACCATAAGCAGCAAACGGCTCGATTAATTTCCACAACTCATTGGCTTTTTCTTTAGATAGACCATTGGTGATAAAACCTAAAATCAATTTCTCTTTTTGTTTTGCCATTTCCTCAGGAATCTTTTTGCCCATGGCTTTGCGCAATTTATCAGCCTCCAGCCAAGAGTAACCCGCCAATTTAATTGAAATCAACATGACGTCATCTTGATAAACAATAACTCCATAAGATTGATCTAGAATATCTTCCAGTCGTGGATCCAAAAATTTAATCAAAGAATTATCGTGTTTGCGTCTAATGTATTCGGGGATTGACTCAATTGGCCCTGGACGATACAAGGCCACCATAGCCATAATATCTTCAATCCGTGATGGCTTAAGCTCCATTAAATATTTAGTCATGCCGTCACCATTAAGCTGAAAAGTTCCCATGGTAAAACCATTAGCTAAAAGTTCGAAAGTTTTTGGATCATCAACTGGAATTTTTTCTAGTTTAATATCGACACCTTTAACTTTTCGAATAATGCGCACGGCGTCTCCGAGAATCGATAAGTTTCGAATACCCAAAAAGTCCATTTTTAAAAGACCAACGGCTTCTACGGCGTGCATTTCATATTGAGTAATAATCTTCCCTTCCCGAGTTTCGATTTGGAGCGGCGTAAAATCAGTCAATGGCGTTGGTGAAAAAACCACTCCGGCCGCGTGAACCGAAACATGACGAGCACAGCCTTCGATTTGTTGAGCTAAATTTATAAGGCGGTGAACATTTGGTTCAGTGTCATAACGTTTTTTAAAATCCGCATCTTCATCAAGAGCTCGTTTTAAAGTCATGGGAAAACCCTGGCTGCCCATGGGCACCATTTTGGACACGCCGTCAACAAAAGAATATTCGTAACCAAGGGCTCGGCCAACATCGCGAATACTACCCCGAGCCAACATGGTACCAAAGGTACAAATCTGAGCGACCTTATCCTTACCATATTTTTCGGTTACATAAGCCAACATTTCGTCGCGACGATTATCAGCAAAGTCACCGTCAACATCCGGGGCCGACGGACGTTCGGGGTTTAAGAAACGCTCGAAAGGTAATTTATATTTAATGGGATCAACGGTTGAAATACCAATAGCAAAACTAACCAACGAGCCAGCCGCTGAACCACGAGTGGTTGTAACGATACCGTGAGCTCGGGCCCATTCAATATAATCAGAAACAATTAAAAAATACGGAGCAAAACCTTTCATTTCAATTACCGAAAGTTCGTAATTTATGCGCTCTTTCATTTCTTCGGTCACGGTTTCAACTTTGTTTGGCAATTCATTAAAAGCTCGCTGACGTAAAAATTCCAAATGAGTTAAACCATTAGGAACTTCGAAATGCGCAAAATTCCATTTGCCTAAATCAAACTGAACATCACAACGGTCAGCAATTTTCCGAGTGTTTTCAATGGCTTCGGGCCAATCTTTAAAACGCGAAATCATGTAATCAGCTTCTACCAACGAGGCGTCGTAATCATAATTTTGTACGCGTTCAAATTCCTCAAGGTTTCGACCGTCCTTAACGCATTGTAAAATTTTCCAGGCCTCAACATCTTGCGGCTTTAAATAAAAAACATTTTTAGTGGCCACCACCGGCACGTTTAATTCTTTTCCCAACTCCGCTAACCGGGCATTGATAGTTTCTTGTTCGGGAATCTCTGGTCGATCCACTAACTCCAGAAAAAAATTATTGGGCCCAAAAATTTCTACGTATTCCAAAATCAAACGCTTAGCTTCATCGTCGTTGTTCACAGATAAGGCTTGATCAATATCTCCGTATCGTCCACCCGACAAAGCAATCAACCCGTGTTCCTTGCCCTGACAAAATTGTTTTAAAAGTTCTTTATCTAACCGCGGCTTATAATAAAATCCCTCGAGAAAACCTAAGGTAGAAAGTTGAACCAAATTTTTATAACCGGCCAGATTTTCAGCCAATAAAACTAACCGATCTGGCTTGGCATCAACCTTACCGCGTTTTTGCGATCGACCATTCCGCGCCAAATAAGCATCCAGGCCAATAATTAATTTTATTTCTTCGTCTTTGCACTTTTGATAAAAATCAATCACCCCATAAAGCACCCCGTTATCAGTTAAAGCAAAAGCGTCCATGTTCCTTTCCTTCATAGCCTTAACCAAAGCCTTAGTTTTAGGCAGGGCTTCGAGTAGCGAATAATGACTGTGAACGTGGAGGTGAACAAAGGGGGATTTATCGGGCATAGCAGAAAGTTGAGCTCGCTCCTTGACAAAAAAAATGTTTTAGTCTATTCTAAAAATAGAATCACTACGAAAAAGACCCCTTTAAGGTTCTGTCCTTACTGGGGGCTTTTTCATATATTCAATCTTTCGCCTAATGCCATTTAGATAGACGATCGGTGAATTAGTTCTCTTTAAAAGAACCGAACAACGGCGACTTTCATTGGGCGATAAGATAACTTCTAATTTATTTTTCTCTTTTAAAAATTTGACTAGACCAGCATAATCGCCATCGCTGGTAACTAAAATTTGTTTTTGACAATTATTTTCAAAAACGTCAATAACTGACCGTAAAACCAAATCGGCATCGCAATTACCTTTTGGTTTCCCGCTATCGTCATAAATAATCTCCTTAAAAACTAAAGTAAAACCGGCTTCTTGCAAATTAGTGTATAAATAAGTCTCTTTAGAGATTAAACCAATAAAATAATAAGCTCTGGTTACCCCAAATTTATCGGATAACCATTTTCTAAAACGGAGCATATCCACTGCCCATCCGGAATTTTTGACACCCCGATACAAATTATTACCGTCAATATAGGCAAAATTGTTTTTAAACCGATTCATAATAACTTTAGGGTACCAAAAACCCCTTCACAAAGGAAGGGGTCATTATGTGGCTGTTTAAAAATTTTTCTTGTATAATATTCTTATCTTTATGGATCCAAAAAATTTATATGCCGTGGCCATTTTGGCCGGCATTGCCGGAATACTTTTATTAGCCAAACAATACGGTCGTAAAATCCCCAAACAAACAAGTAACGCTTTTACTACTGACGTAACCGAGCTGGCCCGACAAGGCAAGCTCGAAGCTTTTGCTGGTCGTGAAGCTGAAGTTGAAAGAACAATTCATATTCTGCTTCGTAAAAATAAAAATAATCCGCTTTTAATTGGCGCGCCCGGCGTTGGCAAAACCGCCATTGTTCATGGTTTAGCTCAACTTATTGTTCAAAATAAAGTTCCGGATTCTTTAAAAAATAAAAAAGTTTTAGCTCTGGATCTAACTTCGCTCATGTCACAAACCAAATATCGAGGTGAATTAGAAACTAAACTTCGAGTACTTATTGATTCGTTGGAAAAACGTGCTCGCGAAGTTATTCTTTTTATTGACGAAGTCCATATGCTAGTTCGTGTCGGTAGTGCCGAAGGCTCGGTTAACTTGAGCGATGTTTTTAAGCCAGCTATGGCTCGCGGCGATCTGCAAATTGTTGGGGCCACTACTTGGACAGAATATGCCGAATTTATTCGACCTGACCAAGCTCTTGATCGTCGCTTTCAACCAGTTCTGGTTGACGAGCCAACCCCAGAACAAGCTTTAAAAATTTTACAAACTCTCAGACCAGAATACGAAAAATTTCACGGCGTAAAAATTACTGACCAGGCTCTTGAAGCGGCAGTCAAATTATCCGATAAACAAATTAAAGGCCGCTATCTTCCAGACAAAGCCATCGACCTCATCGACGAAGCAGCGGCCAAAGTTTCCATTGAAAGTCCTCAGTCAACTCACAAAATTCCCATGGGTGTAGTTCATACCGCGGCAAAAAACAAAAAACTTGGTACGGTTGATGTGGCCGATATCAAAGACGTGGTTGATCAATGGATGATCCATTCAAAAGCCGAAAAATCCCGTGACGCGCGATTTGAATCATAAAACACAAATCAAAAACCGCGACCTTTAATTGGCCGCGGTTTTATTCATCGGTCTAATAAGTAATTGTTCCGCCGTATAGTGGTAAAGTTTGTACTAGACTTCCGCTAGTACCCACATAACCATCCTCCCAAAAAATCGACGCATAAGAAAAATGACTTGCTATTAATATATCAGTATCAGTTGGAACATCTATCCTAACGCTATCATCATTGCTGACGCTTGCTCCGGTGGTGTCAGTGTATAAAACAAAAGTTTTAGTTGTGCCGGCCGGAATATTAAATGCCGGTCCGGCCGCCGCTCGTCCAAAAACAACATAAGTCAACGGTTCATTAGAAGCAGAACTCAAACAAGAAGTCCCATCAGCTGTTAAAAAATCAATGTTTGCAGTTGAAAAAGCCAAAGGCACGCTTAAATCATCTATGTCATAAAGAACAAATTTGGCCGAATCAGCCAAGGCGGCATTAGAACAAAGATTCCATCCGCTATTGTCATTGTCGGTTGAAGTAATTTTGAAAGACACTTGAGTTAAGCCGACATCGGCCGTGGAATTGGCGGCTACATTAAATATAAAAACTTCGTTCATTCCCGGTACACTGCTGCCAGATGGACTACCCGAAGCTAAAGACAGAATCGGGTAGGTCTGATAAAAATTAAATCCGTTTGCACTAACTGCTTTATTTATATCATAACTGTCAAAAGCCGTTCCAGAGTTTAAACCTGTGGCCGCAAAATAATTACTCGGGTTATTATTTGAAAACCATGCATATAATGTAAGCGAAAACTGTGGAGTAAAATAAGGGTCAATACCAAGACCGGCTAATGGCGGAACTGTATCAATTAAAACCTCTACTTGTGCTTCGTTATCTTTGGGAACATAACAAGAAAGATTACTAAATTGCACCAAATGATTAGCTAAGTATTGATTATAAATTAATTCGTTACCATTACTATCGAAACATTTAAGTCGGACAACGCTCGCTATACCATCATTGCCGGAAGAAAGTGAATCGTTGACATTTCCAAATGTTAAAGTATTAATTTCAAAAGGTTCATTAGTAGAAACAAATTTCCATATACCAACTGAAAAATCAATCATGTTAGGAACTATAATCGTGCTATCTGGCGAAGCTAGGTCAAGCGAGACATCAAGATCACCGTGGTCGGTAACTATTGTGTTCACTAAGGAGCCGCTGACATTAATCCCTGAGTCAGAAACATCACCAATATCCAAATTCCTTCCAGTCAAGGCCGTACCATTTACTTTGCTGGCAACTACATCAGATTCGTTATTAATTGTCAGAGCATAAATATCATCGTCTGAACCAGCGGTTGTTACATTGGCAAAATTACAAGAAACTTTATAATTTTGAGTTTTGTTTTTACCTATGCCCATATTCAAAGCGTCAAAAACCAACAAACCACTGGCGTCAACCGGTCTTGGTCCTCTGATTAATGTGTCACGAGAATCATACAATGAACAGGAAGAAATAAAATCCAAAGCAACGACGTCGTTTTCTACGGTCGTAAAACTAGCATCGTTGTCTGCTAATACATAGAAAGATAGTGATGAGACAACAGCTGGACCACTGGAAGCCGTCAAAGCGACGCCGATCATATCGGCGGTTGAACCTTTTGTATAAGTGGCCGAAGTAATGGTATTTGACAATCTGACAACTAATTTTGGCGGCAGTGCGGCCATGGAAATAGCCGCAGCCGCCGACAAACCAGCTACGGCGAGCAAGGCTATCCCAACCACAACCGAAGTTTTGGTCTTGGTTTTAACAATCGTTTTTTTCATACTTGGAAAAATTAAAACGGGACAAATCAAAGTTCGTCCGCGTCGGCTATTTTTTTACTTTTTTTAACTTTCTTTTCCAATTCTTCAGACTGTCTCTCTAATTTAGCCTCGCGTTTATCCATTACGTATTCAACCAAACGACGAATACCGTCGCCTAAAAACGACAGCCCGACCGTGACTTTTTCAAATTTTCCACGAATAGCCGTAATCGCTTCTTCGATTTTGGCCATTTTTTCCCGAGCCTCGCTCATGGTGTCATTAACATTTTTTAAAATCATGGCCACCTGCCAAATAAGCCAACACATAAAAGCCGTGATCCAAAGGGCACAGAAAGCGAGAACGATATATAAAATATCTTGTGATTGAAACATAGGGGACGAAATTACGAATTCGTACGAATATACGAATTTTTATTTGTTTTTGATATTAATAATTCTTTTTTGCTTTACGCCTTCACTGGTAAAATTTAAAATAATCCCCAACTGTTTTTCGCTAGACACAAGATAATCTAAAATTTGTTTAATATGTGCTCCGGAAAAATATTTTTCACACTTTACTGACCTTTCACACATAAGTTTAATACAACTCGCTTGATTCGAGAAACCCTCTTAATAAATTCGGATTTGATAATCGGCGTCTGGAAGCGCGGATTTTTTGTTTAAGATCGGTTAATCCTTTTGGCGGACAGTTGGCC
>JAZDEQ010000060.1:0-36420 GCA_043808565.1 Candidatus Uhrbacteria bacterium
AGGATCGGGAATAGATGAAAAAAATTCAAACAAAGTTCCTCCAAATTGCATAAAACATGGTCTTATTGACCATGTTTTATGATACCAGTTTTTTAAAATTTTGCTAAGTTTAGGTGAAATTAAGATGCGTTAGCCCTGGGTTGTCTAGTGGGTTGGAGTTGGTAACTTTGTTTGATAAGAATTTAAAAAGGAAGACAAGTTAAGCAAAATCTGATAAGATTTTTGTGGTACAAAATATTTTTTTAAGTTAATTTAGAGTAACTGTATGGCAAATATAATCAAAAACCTTAAACCATTTAACGGTCAACATTGCGAAACTACTGCAACCGGTTCGCTTCTTAATCATCTTGGAATTGAATTTTCAGAACCAATGCTTTTTGGTTTAGGTGAAGGATTGGGTTTTATTTTCTGGAATATGAAAATAATGGATTTTCCTTTTATCGGCGGAAGAATAAAACCAGACGTTTTAACCAAAAATCTTGCTCGAAATTTAAATTTAAAATTGGAGGTTAAAGAAACCTCGTCAATAAAAACAGCCTGGGAAAATGTTAAAAATAATATTGATAAAAATATTGCCGTTGGTTTAAAGTTGGATTGTTATCATTTAGACTATTTTACAAATAAAATACATTTTGCTGGTCATTATGTGGCTTGTTATGGATATGATAATGATTTTGCATATTTGATTGATACAAAATCACAGGGTGGTAAAGTAAAAACATCTTTAAAAAATCTTGAGTTGGCAAGAAGCGAAACGGGTCCAATGTCATCGAAAAATTTAAGTTATACAATTCAAGATTTGAAAAAAGGTTTTGATCTTAAGAAAGCTATAGTTGTTGCTATAAAAAATAATGCCAAAGATTATCTGAATCCGCCAATTAAAAATATTGGTTACAAAGGCGTGTTGAAGGCAAGCGAGGAAATAAAAAAATGGTTTAAAAATAGCAAGGACGTTTCTGGTGATTTTAAAACGACCGCCATGTTAATGGAAAAGGCCGGGACGGGCGGAGCAATTTTTAGAAATCTATACCGAGACTTTTTAAAAGAAAGTTATGGATTATTGAAAATAGAAAAACTAAATGAAGCTTATAAGATGTTTGTTGAAATAGCGATTTTATGGACAAAAGTTGCAAACTTATTCGAAAAAACAGCCGAAACTAAAAATATTGAATATATTAATCAAGCTTCAGAAATTTTAGTTGATTTATCAAAAAAAGAAAAAACCGCGATGGAGTTATTGTTAAAAATATAAAGGCGAGATAAACAAAAAAATACGTCTAATTGTATGAATATAATAACTATATTTTACATAATCAACATTACTCTTCTGCTTTTACACGAAATCGAATCTGCTTTTCAAAAAGAGTGGGAATTATTAAAATTACCGGGAAAAATAACCGGATTTTTATTTCTTCATGTTCCAATAATTTTATTACTTTTGTATGGGTTAGTAAAAACCATGGATGGTTCATTACTCGGATTAATTTTCGGAATATTGGCGGGCGTTGGTGGCTTAATGCCTTTTATAATTCACAAGATATTTTTTAAAAATGACACCTTTTTTAATCTCCTTATTTCGAATATCATCATTTACTTGAATGCTATTTTCGGAATTATTTTAATAATTTTGTGTGTGATTTTTTATTTAAATGAATTATCGTGACAGCAAAACCGATATGGTATCTAGTGGAGCAGAAAAAGTTTCTTACTCGAAGGATTATTTTTGATCGAGTCAAAAAGGTTGACATTTTTTTTATTTGTGGTAATATCTTTTTATTCAAATTTGTTATGAATTTAACTCAAAAACAACCATTCGCTACCACTTCAAAAATGATGATGGTTATGATGAACCTTTTGGCGAAGGATTGTTTTGCAATATTGTAAATTAAAACCGTAATTGCAAACCTTCGCCTTAAACGCGGAGGTTTTTTAATTATTTATGTTACCACTAGCGGCAGAATTATTCTTGCAATTAACCAAAATCCCAAGTCCGTCGGGTAAAGAAGCATTACTTCGAGATTTTTTGTTGGCCTATTTAAAAAAATATTCGATTACCTGTTATACGGACCGTGCCGGAAATTTGATTGCCAAACTGCCAGGTTGGGGTCAACCATTAATTTTGAGTTCCCATCTTGATACTGTAAGTCCTTGCGTTGGAATTAAAACGCAAATAAAAAATGGCGTCATTCATTCAAAAGGAGACACAATTCTGGGAGCGGATGATAAAGCCGGCGTCGCCAGTACCCTTGCCTTAATAACAAAATTAACAGAAGAAAAGTTACAACATCGTCCTTTGGAATTAATTTTTTCTGTAAAAGAAGAAGTTGGTTGTTTGGGCGTAAAGCGTTTGGAATATAAATTGATACGCGGACGTCAAGCTGTCGTTATTGATCGCTCCGCTCCTGTAAACTCAATAACTTTATCAGCCCCATTTATTAATAGAGTAGAAATTATTTGTCATGGTCGAGCCGCACATATAGTTAGATCAAGCGAAGGTATAAGCGCGATTACGATTTTGGTAAATTTTATTAATCAAATAAATAAAAAAATAATAAAAGGGAGTATCAGTGGTATCGGATTAATAAATGGCGGCAGTGTCTTTAATGTTGTTCCTGAAAAAGCAATGGCCGTTGGTGAGATTCGGGCTCTAAAGAGAATGAATTTAAAAAAAGAATTAAAGCGTTGGCAAAGTTTAGCTAATCAAATAGTAAAAAAACAAGGCGGAAAAATAATTTTGAAAAGTGAGTTATTGATTCGAGGATATTCAATTAAAAAAGATAATGCATTTGTAAAAACTGTCAGTAAAGCAATTATGCAAGCCGGTCTTGATACTGTTTATTCTGCTGCTTTGGGTGCAAGTGATGCCAATGTGTTTAATCAACACGGAATAGTTGCTATCCCTATCGGACAAGGAAGAACTGGAGCACATAGTTTGAAAGAAGCGATACCTATTAAAGCGTTTATTGATACAGAAAAAATTTTAATTAATTTAGTCACCAATATTCAATGAGAAATTAAAATGTTTCCGGACAAACAAATGGGTCAGCTCACACTGGAAGATTCCTTCGAAGGTCTTTCGTGGTGGCGACTTTTGCTGACCCATTTGTTCGCTATCAATTTGAAAGATCTTCCAAGGAGTCTTCTCATGGTGGGGAGACTTTTTGTGCGAAAAACTGTGGGAGAACAAAAATGGATAACAGTATCCAGGCGATTCAAGTTGGTCCGTGGAGTTTCAATAAATCAGAGCAGACGGAGGTAATGTCGATAGACATACAAAAATACCTCCGCGGGGTTATTGAAAACTGGGCGAGTGTCTTCATTTGGGAGAATACATACGTGCGTCGCCACTGTCACGTTCCTTCACTTCTTGTCCGTGTGGATTGCGTCCCTACGACAAACGGAGTAGGAATCTATGAAATCGAGGAGCGACCGGGCGGGGTTGGTTTAACACAAGCGGTCAATTCTCAGTTTACCGGCCTGCTCGCAAAAACGGAGGCCGGCTGGCCGGAGTTTGGAATCGTCGTGAGTCCTCGTCGCAAGGATGGCACCGACGATTTCTTGTGGCGGCCAACTGTAAATCCCGAAACATACCAAGGCGCTCTTCTTATTCGGGCCGATCCAGATGAGAAAGAATTTCATAATCTGGCTCTCCGTAGCATTTCGTCGCTTTGTTCTAAAGGTGACAAAAGTTATGGTATCGAGTTGGGATGGTGGAAATCTGTGGAGCGCCAAGAGGAACTTCCTTGGGACGAAGGTTTTTGTCTCAAACCTCTTCAATCGTCCAAGTGTGAAGGAGTCCATATTTTTCCACCAAAAGGAGCACGGTCCTCGCTTGGCGGATCAACATGCGGACAAATTCGCCAAGAACTTAGACAAAGACACGAAATGTACTGCCAGCCGTATATTCATCCCAAGCTTTGGGATAATGATGGGGTTCAGTACTTTGGAATCTGGCGGGCTTTCTTCGGACACGATCTTATCCATCGTTCTTGGACGCCATTAGGAGGTGTTTGGAACGCTGTTCCGAATTCCTTGCGAGTACACGGAGGAAAGCACGCTGTTTTTGGTCCACTTGTTCTTGCGGGTCGTTGACCAATTCGCCACTCAGACAACTCGGTTTCTTGAAGACCGTACCCCGTACACATAGTTGCGCGGGGTTTTCTTTTTTCAAAAAAAGCCGTTGAGAATTATTAGTTATCTAACATACTTGTTATGTATTTTCGATTAAATGAAATGAGACACCCAAAAAACACTAAAAAACCCAATATCTTCTCTATAATAAGCAAAAAATGCTTGAAAAATGAGACAGTCTTAAAACGCGTTAAAAGTGTCTCATTTGTCTCATTTCAAAAGTTCTATGCGACCCGCCTGCGTCCGGGACTACGGCGGGCAAGCCGGAACAGGGGTGGTTGGCTGGTGGGAAATCGCTCGGAATCGCTCTAAAAGGCGCAAGCGAGACCGGAGCGCAGAACCAAAGAAAAAACACCTAACAAGTAAGGTTAGGTGTTTTTTCTTTAATGTTTTTATTTACCACACTGACAATCATTGCCGCAAGCGCAATTGGTGTCTTTTGGACACTCGCACTTACCTTCACACTTACATTCTTTGTTTTCGGCACCACATTGGCAGTTGCAGTCACAACCGCAACCGCAGACACATTTTTTTTCGTTTCCCATATTTTTTCATTTAAGAATTATTTTAGTTAATTATTTTAAAAGTTTGAAATATTTCCAGATTTTGTATTTGCTCTGGTGAGGTCTTGGTTGGCTCATAACTTATATTAAAAATATTCGGCAGTTGAAAATTAACCGTTTCGATACCAGGATCTTTTTTAAGTTCATCGATAATTAGGGCCGCGTGTCCAGAGCAGGGAATACTAATAGCTATGGATAGGTTTGTTGATTGCTCGCTGGCGGAAACGGTTGTGGTTTTGAATAAACCATTAATCGTGGCTGGGAAAATAAAGAAGATTAAGAGAGCGTTAGTAGCAATAGTGACCGTGAATAAAATCGAAAGATATCGCCATTTATTTTTTATTCCAGCTAAACATAATTGGTTGGTCTTTTTAAGATAAACTACGGCCGATAAGGTAGCAAACAATAATGATAAACCAATCAACAGCGGGAAAATAAAAGGAACCAAGAGAACTTTTTTGGTTAAAGCTGTAGCTCCGGTCGCGCCAATAACCGAAAGAGTAATAAATAACAAACAAAAAGAGTGGGGAATCAATCCAGCCAGAAGGCCAGAGATTACTCCGGTTTTTTGGTGGCGATTAGACGAACAGCAGGTAGTTGGATTTTCCATGTTATTTTATTTATTAAATAAATTAGTAACTTTTAAAATTTCTTCGGTCATAGCTTTTTTCTTTTTTTCATTACCTGAGGCCATGGCGTTTTTAAAACAGGTATTAAGATGGTTTTCCATAAGCTGTTGATGGGCCGAGCGGAGTAAACCAATTACCGCCAGGTTTTGTTGCATGATGTTAATGCAGTATTCGTTAGCCTCAGACATTTGAATAATTTTATTGAGAAGGCTGTTGGCTTTTTTGAAACTGATTAAGGTTTTGGTTTTTTGATCGATCATAGGTTTAATTTATTTAGCACCCCTACCTGGGGTATAGGTATATACTAACATGGAGTTTTAAACTTGTCTAGGTTTATCCACCGTTCCGGATTTTTACCGGCGATTATAAATAAAGGTTTTGTTTTTTGGTTTAAAAAAGATTATAATAAATTTGTTCTTAAAAAATATAAATTATATGTCCCCACGATTAAGCCCAGAGGCCATGGCTATTGTTGAAAGAGACTATCGGCCAAAAATCAAAGATCAACCAGTAAGAGAAAAAAACACGCCTCCAGGAGCTGGAAAAGAAGTTGTTCGGGTTTTGCGTCGTCCGCGACCAAGTTTTGAAGGTTGGTCAGAGACTGAGCGAGGGCTACCGTTTAATAATGGCCGATTGAGAATTATTGTTAATAAATTAGATGGTCGAGGCAAACCAACTGGTGAAACCGAGGTAATTGCTTCTTTTACAGCTCAAAATTTAGCCGATTCGTGTCGAGATAGAATAAACCAGCAAAATCCAGCTTTTAGCGCACGAGTCGAAAAAGACACAAGGAAAAGCCTAGGGCTTGATGCCGATGGAATTTTAAGAACTTGGCCAAACGAAGTACCAATGCAAACAAGCCCTTGGTGTGTTACGGCTAGTTTACTCGATGAGCATAAACTTTGGACTGGTGGCGGAATTGTTGCTTATTTTGAAAATGAAGCTTCGGCCAAGACCTGTGCTGATGAGATTAATCGTATTAATCCAGCCCATGAGGCAAAAATGGAAATCGATGAGGATTTTGTTCCTTAGAACAATAGTTAATGACTAGTTTTTATGAGCAATAAAGTTTTATTAAGAATTCGTAATGATCTCAAAAATAACGTCGATAAAAAATATTACCAACAGTCTTTTAAATTTTTTAAAGAAGAAATTAAATGTTTTGGTGTGCGAGCCAAAATAACCGACGCTTTGGCTAAAAAATATTTTTTTGAGATTAAAGATTTGAGTAAAAAAGAAATTTTTAATCTTTGTGAAGAACTTTTAAAAGCTGGCACCAATGAGGAAGAAAAAATTGCTTTTGATTGGGCTTATCGTTTAAAGAGACAATTTGCGCCAGGGGATTTTTTGGTTTTTGAAAAATGGTTAAAAAAATACGTGAGCAACTGGGGCAGTTGCGATGATTTTTGTACTCATGCTTTTGGTGATTTACTTTTGCAATATCCAAAGTTTTTATCGCGAGTTCAGAAATGGGCCAGATCAAAAAATCGCTGGGAGCGCCGAGCCGCGGCCGTGATTTTAATCTTCGGCGTTCGGCAAGGAAAATTTTTGGCCGAGATTTTTAAAACCTCGAGCGTTTTATTAAAAGACGAAGATGACTTAGTTCGTAAAGGTTATGGTTGGGCCTTGAAAGAAGCGAGTAATGTTTTTTCTAAAGAAGTTTTTGCTTATGTGATGAAAAATCGAAAGCAGATGCCGCGAGTGGCTTTGCGATATGCTGTTGAAAAAATGCCAGTGGAGTGGAAAAGGGAAACAATGAAATAAAATTGATGCCTTATAAAAACATCGCGCCCCGCACCATGAGTTGGTGCGGGGCGGGGAGACGCGCGATGATTTCAGTCGCGTCGAGGTTTGTCGGTGGTGGAGCAGGGATTCGGGTCGCGAGCCACGAAGGCATCGCGCACCGGATTTCTTCTGGCCTCGAATGCGATGATGGCCTTCCGTTCAACTTCTTTCTGCGCGGGGAACTTTTGGTCTTCTGGCAGGTCGGGATCGAAGCCTCCGTCCCTGACCGCCTTATTGACAGCGGCCAGGCGATCCTTGTTGCCTACCCCGGCGGCATCTAGTGTGATGTCGTGCCTGTCCATCCAGGCGAGATGAGCTAGGCCGATCCACTCGGCCAGAACGGCCTCGGCTTCGTCGTCGGTGATGGGAACCAGAACGTAGTTGACGGCTTTTCCCCTGTTGGTCTTCCAGGCCAGGACAGCGAAATAGATATCGGCCGCCCGCCTGACCACGTCGAGAAAGCCTGGGTGCGGCGTATAGCCGAGATTGGTGAAGACCAGCTCGATGAACTGGCCCACGAGGACTTTCTCCAGAAGGCTGACGGCGCCTTCGTACGAAAGACTTTCAGAGATTTTCAGAAGCGAAGTTTCTCCTTCTCTGTTCCTTCCATCGTCGGTATCGAACCGCCGAACATCCGCACTTGGAATTTCCACACGTCGTAGCTGCATCACGAGCACCTCCTAGAAAGAGTGAACAGCGCCCTGATTTAGCCACAAAATTTCCATTCTGTCAACCCGGCCCCCAAAAGCCTCCTTGTCCCGCCGAAGCTCGCCGCGAGCGGAGGCGGATCAAGCCTTTCCAGCCTCTCAAGCCTTTAGTGCCTCTAGTGCCTTTAGTGCCTTTAGTGCTTTTAAGGCCTTTCCACCCCGCCACTTTTTCTATATACTAAACCCATATGGCAAACATCTCACTTTTTATTGGCCGTTTTCAGCCGTTTCATAATGGCCACCTTTCCGTTATCAAAGGCATGGTCAAAGTCAATGATAAAGTCATTGTTGGTATTGGCAGTTCTAATACTCACGGCACACCCGATGACCCGTTTACTCGTGAAGAGCGTCGGGAAATGATTCAGCGGGCTTTGCAGGATGAAAATATTATTCCGTTGCGCGATGTTAGTTTTGTCAATTTACCAGATATGCCCGAGGATGAAGCTTGGGCCAAAATGTGTTTAGAGATTTGTGAAAATAAAATTACTGCCGTTTGGACTGGCAATGAATGGACTAAAAAAAGTTTTGCCAGCGCTGGTGTTAAAATTCAAGACATCAAAGAAGTTCCGGGTTTGAGTGCCACCGAGGTGCGACGCCGCATGAAAGTTGGCGAAGATTGGAAAAGTTTAGTGCCCGAAGTTGTGGCTGATTATATTCGAGAAATTGATGGGGTGAGTCGGGTTTAAAAAAAATAAAAAAATCGCCACGACTTTTTGTTTGGGCGATTTTTTATTCTGGCAAATATTCTTCTCGCAAAATTGGCACGGTCGCCAAATCTTTTTCCCTGACGTGAAAAAAAATTAGAACAATTAAACAAAGAGCAAGACAAACATAAAAAACATTTTCCGTTTGATAATGAGTTAACCAACCGGTTAAAAAAAGCAGAGGAATATCGACGACACCTTTTATAAAGTTCAGATTGGACAATGTTGTCGCTCGACTGCCAGATTTGATGCGGGTATTCATGGCTTCGGCAAAAACTGGTTCGCGGCCAGTTTCTAAAAGTGTAACGAGTAGAATCATGACAAAGAGGATAAACGGATTTTCTATGCTGGTTAAAAGAAAAAGTAGAGGCATAGAAATTACCACTGACCAAGTTAAAATTTTGGCGGCGCCAATTTTTTTTTCAATGACGCCGATTTTCCAATGAAGAATAAAAATAATGGCGTGAATAATAAAATAATAAAGACCAAGGTAAATTACCGGTAAACCTTTTTCCACCAAAAATGGTTGATAAGCCCGAAAAATTAAAAAACCCATGACAAAAATAATTATTTTGTTTAAGGCGGCGCGAAAAAGAAAGGGGTGATTTTTTAAAGTGGTAAAACTTTCTTTTAAAATACCAATTTCTCTTTGGGCAACACTAGAAAGATGCCGGGGTTCGGTTAAAAAAGCTAAAACAATAAAAGCTGCCACGGCCGCCAATAGATCAAGGCTGATTAAGATTTTAAATTGTCCTTCAGTTAACTGTGAAGCGATTAAAACACCGATGGTTGGTAGGAAAATTTTAAAAACATGACGAGCTGAATGTAGACGGCCATTAAAAGCGGTCATTTCTTTTTCCCGACCGGTTTCAATCAAGCTGTCATAAAGAACCGCTTCCTCGGTACCAGAAAAACAAGATGAAGCGGCTGAAAGCAAGGTCATTACACCGGCAAAAGCCCAAAAACCATTGGCCAAAAAATTTGTCGCCACCGATGCCATTAAAAAAAGCGTGCCCAGGATTAAGGTTTTTTTGCGGCCAAAACGGTCGGCCAAATAACCAGAAGGAATTTCAAATAATAAAGTTGTGACTGACCAAACAATACCCAAATAAAAAACCTGTTCTAAACTTATTCCGCGATGTAAATAAAAAAGTGTGGCCAAACCATTGATGGTTTTAAGTTCGGTTAAGGCCCGTCCCCAAAAAAGTATTTTAGGATTACGCTGAAGTTTTTCTTCGCGAGTCATATTTTTTAGAGCTTAACTTAAATATCGTCTTTTTACCAGACAATTATAAAAACGATATAATTAGATTGCCGCGTCGCTCCACCTTCGCTAAAGCTACGGCGGACACGTCGGCGGCCTCACTCCTCGCAATGATGAAACGATTTACCTTTTTACAATTTTTAGGTTTCTATGTTTTCACAATCGGTGCTATAATATTTTTAGAAAAATCAATTCCAAAATTTGACATTTATCATTTGTCATTGGAAATTTCCGATCCAATATGACCGTTACCAATCGTGAAGTCATAAAAGTTTTTTGGCAACATGCTCGCAGGTACAAAGGGAGGGTTTTTTTAGTTTTGCTTTTAATCATTTTGGCCACAACCACCGAATTAATTACCCCGTGGTTGTTAAAAGATTTGCTAGACATTGTTTCAACCAATACTCCTGATCTTTCTTTGTGGCCAATTTTGTCAAAAATTCTTTTGGGCATGGTTGGTTTGTATGTATTTAGTTTTATTTGTTGGCGCAGCCAGGGATATTTAAATGCCGATCTACAACCGCGAGTCATGACCGATTTAGAAAAAACCGCTATTCGCAATTTACTCGGACATTCTTATCGGTTTTTTACTGATAATTTTGCTGGCTCATTGGTGCGAAAAATTAGTCGTTTGAGTCGGGGTTTTGAAAGAATTTTAGACGAAACGGTTTATCGTTTTTTACCTTTAGCCGTTATTTTGGTTGGAACTTTTATTGGTTTGTTTTTGCGTTTTCCGATTGTGGCTTATGTTTTTATCGGTTGGATTTTGTTTTTGATTATTATTAATTATTTTGGCGCTCGTTGGAAATTGAAAACCGATCTTTTACGGGCCGAAATGGATTCCGAAGTTACTGGCGTGGCTTCGGATGTGGTTTCTAATATCAACACGGTTCAGCTTTTTACTGGTAACGATTTTGAAAATCAACGTTTTGGTAAGGTTAAAGATAAATGGAAATTTTTACAACGTCGCGGTTGGTGGCAGGGCGAAACTTTATTTGCCGTTCAGGGTTTGTTTATGATCCCTTTGGAAATTGGGGTTTTGTGGCTCGGGGCTTGGTGGTGGATTCAGGGAACTTTTACCGCCGGGGATTTTATTTTTTTGCAGTCTTACATTTTGGCCGTAATAAATCGTTCTTGGGATTTAAGCCGCGGTTTTCGAGCTCTGTTTGAAGCCTTTGCCGATGCCAAAGAAATGGTCCAAATTTTAAAAACCAAACACGAAGTAACTGATAAGGCCAAAGCCAAAGAATTAAAGGTTCGTAAAGGTAAAATTGAGTTTAAAAAAGTTAAATTCTTTTTTGATAAAACCCGGGTGATTTTAAAAGATTTTTCTTTAGTTATTAAACCCCAAGAAAAAATCGCTTTGGTTGGGCCTTCTGGGGCCGGTAAAACTACAGTGACCAAACTTTTATTACGTTTGTTTGATATTAAGGGTGGCAAAATAATGATTGATGGTCAGGATATTGCCCAAGTCAGCCAACAAAGTTTGCGCCAAGCTATTTCTTTAGTGCCACAAGAGTCGGTTCTTTTTCACCGCACCATCATGGATAATATTCGTTATGGCTCTCGGGAGGCTACTGACGAAGAAGTGATTGAAGCCGCTAAAAAAGCCCATTGTCATGAATTTATCGACAGCTTGCCCAATGGTTATAATACCTATGTCGGCGAGCGGGGTATAAAATTATCCGGTGGCGAGCGTCAGCGGGTGGCTATTGCCCGAGCGATTTTAAAAAATGCCCCAATTCTTATTCTCGATGAAGCCACCTCAAGTCTTGATTCTGAATCTGAAAGTTTAATTCAAGACGCTTTGCGCGAATTAATGAAAGATAAAACCGTTATTGTCATTGCCCATCGACTTTCAACCATTATGCAAATGGATCGCATTGTGGTGATTGAAAACGGCAAAGTTATGGCCAGCGGCACTCACAATGATTTGCTCGAGGAAGAGGGTATCTACCAAAAATTGTGGAAAATTCAAGCTGGCGGATTTTTGGCCGGATAAAATTTTTAAAGCTTGTTTATTTAAAATTTTTTGGATATTGTATTAGCGTTGTTTAAATACTAAATTAAAAAATTTAATTATGTCGGTTGAGGGGTTGTCACAAACAGGAGACTCCGGGTTGGTACCAATTTTACAAAGAAAAGAAAAACTAAAACCATCAGAAATACGAGAAACTCCTCGGTTAAATCTGGAAACCTTTTTAGTTACCGAAGCGTCGCCTCGTCATCCCGAACGTTGTGAAGATTCGGTTGGCGCTTGGGCAGATTTTGGTCTGGCGGCTTTAGCCGATGGGGTAGGCGGTGTTACTGGAGGAGGTTTAATCAGCCAAGAAGCCATAAGAGCTGTTGATGGAGTGGTTAAAGATTTCAGACGTTTTGGCGGAGCAATGGTTTTTAAAGCTCAAGGAAAAACCGAAGTAATTTTTTGGCCCAAAAAATTACCAACTCCCCAAGAAGCGGACAGTTTTTTAACAGCTATTTTTTTTCACGCCGCCATTAAGTGTCGTGAAAAAGCTGAAGAAGTAACTTTTGTTGAAAAAGAACGGCCATCAACCACGCTTATTTTATCTTTGATAATCGAAACAACCGAAGGACCAAGAGCTTTTGTTAAAAGTATTGGTGACTCCAAGGCTTTTCTTCGAAAAGAGGGCGGTCAAGTTATAGTAATTAATGAAGAATACAACCTTCCGCCCGATTCAACTTTAATAACCCTAGTGGCCAATGGTGAATTAACCCAACAAGAAGCTTATTGGATTGATCAAGCTGAAAGTGTGCAAGATTTTTATGATAATCTTTTAGATGATGGACGATGGGGGCTTGATATAATCGATCGTGTGGTAAGTCTTGGTCAAAATCAAGTCTTAACAGAAATGTCCACTACTTTAGAAAATGATTTGTATCAATTATTGTATTTGTGGTTTGAATTCAATGTTTATTTTAATCGTTGGGTATATGTGGACGAACACGAAAAAAAAAGACTGGCCCGTAATTCAATTAGTCAGGCCGTGGGTTTTGAAATAGATCATTTAAAAATTCATTCAGCCGTTGAAGGTGGTAAGCCAGGACTAGCGCTTAGAAAAAAAGATGAACTAATTTTGGTTTCTGATGGCGTTACTGATCCATTGTCTGATAAAAAAATGGCCGAAGTTTTAAAAAAAGACGGTTCACCAGCCGATCACGCCGGGGCTTTATTAAGTGAAGTAAAAAGTATCAGAGGATTGCGCCGGAAAAGAGATGATTGTGGTTTTGTTGGTTTTAAATTTATTGGAGAAATTGAAAACTAATTAAAAAATTAAATTTATAACTTTATGTCTTTTCCGGGTTACCCACAATCATCAGAGTCGCCGTCTAGACCTAGAACCGATATGCAGGAAAGAGCAAGAAGAGTTGATCCACTTAGAGCTGCGGATTATCTTGGCGCCTGGAGAGGATACCGTACAGTCGATAATTGGGAAAAATTGGTTAAAGCTAGGCGGTTTGCTTTAGATGACATTAAGAGAGAAGAATCTGGCGGGGCGTTGGCCGCGGCCTAACTTCGGATTTGTAAAGGGAAAATTCAAAACTTGACAAGCTAAATTAGCACTCTATAATATGGAGTGCTAGTTTTATTTTGTTACGAATTACGAAAAGCACCGAATATACGAATCTGCGAATTTGTTTTTGTGCAAAGAAATAATCTACAACCTTATAATTCGTAGGATTCGTGAAAATTCGTAATTCGTAACAATATGGAACCACGTCGTGAGCGCATTTTGCGCGTCATTATTGAAGAGTATGTTCGCACGGCCGAGCCGGTTGGTTCAAAGTATCTTTGCGAGCGCTGTGGTTTTGAGGTTTCACCAGCTACCATGCGCAATGAAATGGTTTTGCTTGAAGAGGAAGGTTATCTACGTTCGCCACACACTTCGGCTGGCCGAGTGCCTACTGAAAAAGGTTACGAATTTTATTTACGTCATTTTGTTCAAACTAATCAGGGTGAAAAAGTTGAAAATAAATTACGTCAGGCCATAGCCAAAGCCGATGGCGATGATTCAACCCTTAAACTCATGGCTAAAACTTTGGTGGATCTTTCTGGCGAAACCGCCATTGTGGCTTTTGGTCCCCACCGCAGTTATTACACCGGCGTAGCTAATCTTTTTCAAAAGCCGGATTTTCATGATTTAGAAATGTTGCAAAATCTTTCTTCCATGGTTGATCGTTTTGACGAAGTGGCCGCCCAAATTTTTGATCGCGTGTCAGTTGAGCCGCAAGTTATGATTGGCAAAGAAAATCCTTTTGGCGATGACATGACGGCAATTTTGGTTAAGTATCAGTTGCCAAATAAGACAGTTGGTTTTCTCGGTCTCCTCGGGCCTTTGCGCATGGATTACAAAAAGAATTTGTCATTGATTGAGGGAGCGAAAGAGGTGTTGGGAGGCAACGAAAGCAACAAAGGCATCAGAGGCAACAATGGTGTTGGTGGTTTGGTTGAATAAATTTAAAAAATGGAAAATAACTATGTTCGACGATACACAAAAAAAACAAGACGAGGAAAACGATATTGATCCAAATGTTGCCCCCGATGCCTTTGTTGCCTCTGATGCCTCAGTTGCCTCTGCTGCCTCTGGTGCCTCTCCCATCGAAGATAAAGCTGCCGAATATCTCACTGGTTGGAAACGTGCCCTGGCCGATTACGATAATCTTAAAAAGGATTTGGCTCGCGAGCGTGGTGAAATGCGTCGGGCTTCAACAGTTGAGCTGTTGCTTCATTTTTTGCCAGTCATAAATAATTTTGAACAAGCCACCAAGCATCGTCCGCATCTTGAGGATAAATCATCAGAATCTTGGGTCAGTGGAATTTTAATGATCAAAACTCAACTGGAAAATTCCATTAAAGAATTAGGCGCCGAGCCTTTTGGGGATCTTGGCGAAAAATTCAATCCCGAGTTTCACGAATCCGCTGGTTCGCGCCGCGAGGAGGATCGTGAGGATCAAATTATTTTAGAAGTTGTCCAGCGTGGCTGGAAGGTTAACGGCAAAGTGGTTTTTCCGGCTAAGGTGATTATTAATATTCTTTAATGCAACAAAGGCAGCGGAGGCAACACGGGCAACATTTTTTAATGTTGCCTTCGGTGCCTCTTGTTGCCTCTGTTGCCAAAAACAATATGTCCATCATACGCTGGTCCCCCATGTGGGATCCTTTTCAAGAGATGGAGGAGATGATGAAAAATCTTTCGTCTCTGCCAAGTCAAAATTTTAAAGGTTTTATTCCGGCCGTTGATGTTTACGAAACTGACAAAGCTGTGGTTGTCGAAACCGCGTTGTCCGGTATTAATCCTGATGATGTCAAAGTCAGTGTTGAAAAAGGCGTTTTGACCCTGCAAGGCGAAAGTAAAAAAGAGTCCGAGGTTGATGAAAAAAATTATTATCGAAAGGAAATCCGTTCTGGTTCCTTTTTTCGCCAAGTTGCCCTACCCGCGCCAGTGATTGAAGACAAAGTAGCGGCTGAGTTTAAAGATGGCGTTTTAAGAGTTAGTTGTCCTAAGGCCCAGCCAGCCAAGGGGAAAAAGGTGGAGGTTAGGGTGGTGAGGAAGTGATTCACACCTCTCCCCCCTCCTTCGTTAAAACTTCGGAGGGCGGGCCAGCCCCTCCCCGGAAGGGAGGGGGGCTTCGCCTTATCGTTATCAACCCCTCACCCCAACCTCTCCCCCGGGGAGAGGAGCCTCGCTAATCCTCTCTCCCCGCTCTTCGATCGAGCTCAGAGCGGCCTGAGGAATCGAAGGCCGAGGGAGAGATAAGAGAGAGGGGTAACTGGAATTTGGTGAGGGCTTCGCCTCAGCACCGGAATTTTTTCCGGTGAGGAGGTGAGGTTAATGTCTAAACCATGATTTTCTTGATTAAATGATTGCCATGATTATCGGGTTGTTTGAATCATGGCCGCGAAACAAAAAAACACCTGTCATTCCGAACGCCGCGGAGGAATCTCGCCGCGTGATTTAAATAAAAATATGCCAAGTTTTAAAAAAGACGAAATTACTTTGGAAGACAAAGAAAAAATATTTGGAAAAATAAGAAATGTCTTTTTGAATTCTCATGTACATATTTTTGAAGTTGAGCACGGCAAAAATGTTCTTAAATATGTATTGGAGTTAAATCCAAAAGCCGCCTTAGAACTGCAAATAGCCGCTCTGGCCCACGATATTGATCGCGGATATGAAAGAGAAAAAAGACCAACTAGAGAAGATTTTCCTAATGACTATGATGCGTATAAAGCCGTGCACGCCAAACGAAGTGCTGAGATTATTGTAAAATTGCTTGAAGAAGTTGGTTTTTTGCAGAAAAGTTTTATAAATAGAGTTTCTTATTTAGTAGCCAATCATGAAGTCGGAGGTGATCAAGACGCGAATGATTTGCGAGATGCAGACAGTTTGGCATTTATAAAAGACAGCATGGGACCTAGCGGATTTATGAGTATTAGCACTAAACAGCAGACAAAAGATAAATTAGATTGGATGTTTTTCAGAATGAGCGAAAAGAATAAAGAAGTTGTGAGGCCGTTTTATGAGGACTGCAAGAATAAAATAGAGGAATATTATACAGTCAAACAAATTTAAAAATCACCCACCCCAATAATCACCCCCCCAAAATCACCCAAAAAAACAACCCAAAAAAATAACCCTAAAATAATCACTAAAAACAATATGCCCAAAATACTCGGTATCGATCTCGGTACAACCAATTCTTGTATGGCCGTTATGGAAGGCGGTCAGCCTAAGGTTTTAGAAAATAAAGAAGGTGCGCGCACTACGCCTTCAGTCATGGCCGTTTCCAAATCTGGCGAGCGAACAGTTGGGGCGACGGCCAAACGTCAGGCGGTGACCAATCCGGAAAATACCCTTTACTCCATCAAACGCCTTATTGGTCGCCGTTGGGAGGATGCGGAAGTTCAGCGTGATTTAAAAGTTTTGCCTTACAAAATGCAACGTCACGGTGATGGAATTTCAATTACCATGGGCGGCAAAGAATTTACGCCCGAAGAAATTTCGGCCATGGTTTTGCGAAAGTTAAAAGAAGATGCCGAAGAAAAACTTGGTGAAAAAATTACTGAAGCGGTTATTACTGTGCCAGCTTATTTTGATGATGCTCAACGCGCGGCCACTAAAGTCGCTGGCGAAATCGCTGGTCTTAAAGTTAATCGTATTATCAACGAACCAACGGCCGCGGCTTTGGCTTATGGTTTTGATAAAAAAGTTGGCCAGCAGATTCTTATTTATGACTTAGGTGGTGGCACTTTTGATGTCTCAGTTCTCGACGTTTCGGCCGACACAGTCGAAGTGAAAGCCACTAATGGCGATACTCATCTTGGCGGAGATGATTTTGATCGCATCATCATCGATTGGATTATCAACGAGTTCCGTAAGCAAGAGGGCATTGATTTGTCCAAAGATCCTTTGGCTTTGCAACGCATTAAAGATGCGGCTGAAAAAGCCAAGATCGAGCTTTCCACCACTCAACAAACTGAAATCAATCAGCCGTTTATTACCAGTGATGCTAATGGTCCAAAGCATTTGGCACTTAACATGACTCGAGCCAAGCTCGAAGAATTGGTCATGGATTTGGTTGATAAAACTTTTGGCCCAGTCGAAGCCGCGCTTCGCGATGCCAAACTTGGCAAAAAAGACATTGAAGAAATTGTCATGGTTGGTGGTATGACGCGCATGCCTTTGGTTTTGAAAAAAGTTGAAGAATATTTTGGTAAAAAACCAAATATTAGTGTTAATCCAGATGAAGTCGTAGCGGTTGGTGCGGCCGTACAAGGCGGAGTTTTAGCCGGCGATGTCAAAGACGTTTTGTTACTCGATGTCACGCCGCTTTCGGTTGGTATTGAAACTCTTGGCGGAGTTATGACGCCACTTATCGAACGCAACACCACCATTCCAACCAGCAAGTCGCAGATTTTTTCCACAGCCGCTGATAATCAGCCAAGTGTGGAAATCCACGTCCTACAAGGGGAGCGTCCTATGGCCGTCGATAACAAAACGCTCGGAAAATTCATGCTGTCAGGTTTGCCGTCAGCCCCTCGCGGTGTTCCTCAAGTTGAAGTGTCTTTTGATATTGATGCCAATGGTATTTTAAATGTTTCGGCCACTGATAAAGCCACCAATCAAAAGCAAAGTATTACCATTACGGCTTCAACTGGTTTGAATAAAGACGAAATCGAACGCATGAAACGCGAAGCCGAAGCCCATGCGGCTGAAGATGCCAAAAAGCGCGAACAAATCGAGCACAAAAATATGGCCGAGACCATGATTTATACCGCTGAAAAAATGTTGAAAGATGCCGGCGATAAAGTCACAGCCGAAGAGAAAAAAGAAGTTGAAGAAAAAATTGAGGCTTTGAAAAAAGTTAAGGATGGCGATGACCACGAAGCCATTAAAAAAGCCGCTGATGAGTTGACTAATGTGGCCCAAAAAGTTGGCGCGAAAATGTATCAGTCTTCGACAAGCTCAGACTCTTCGAACAAAAAAGATGAAACACAGAATTCTGAAGAAAAAAAAGACGACCAAGGTCCAGTTGACGCCGAGTTTAAGGAAAAGACGTAGGGGCGAAGGGTATTCGCCCTTTACGGCGTTGATTTATGACCCAATCATCCCAAAATATTCAATCCGACGAATCCATTGAGGCCTGGTTTTTTCAGAATACGGTTCAGGCCAGTAATTGTTCGTTGGAGCCAGTCCGCGGGCAGGAAACTTGTCCGAGTTATTATAAAACTTTAGCCACAGCCGCGGACTGGCACGTGATTTCCGTTGTCTTTTCCGTTATAATGATTTTTGCGTTTATTGGTATGGCAATGAAGGAGAAGGGGTAACTAGTCGCATTCGTCATTGCGAGCGCCTCGCGCGGCAATCTCATAAATTAAATTAAATCATCAATTATTAGATTGCTTCGTCACTCAGCGGCTTCGTTTCTCGCAATGACGGAGAGTAAATATGTCTAAAGATTTTTATAAAATATTAGGGGTTAACAAAAACGCGTCGGCTGAGGAAATTAAAAAAGCTTTCCGAACTTTAGCGCACCAACATCATCCCGATAAAGCTGGCGGTAACGAGCAAAAGTTTAAGGAAATAAACGAGGCATATCAGGTTTTGGGTGATCCAGAAAAGCGTCAAAAATTTGATCAGTTTGGTTCAGCGGCTTTCGACGGTTCTCAGGGTTTCCCGGGCAGTGGTGGTTTTGGCGGCTTTAGCCAAGGCGGAATAAATTTCGATTTTTCAAATTTTGAAGATCTGGGCGATTTGTTTGGCGGGGCTTTTGGTTTTGGGGGCGGTGGTCGGCGAACTCGTGGGCCAGCTCATGGCCGAGATTTACAAGTTGATTTAAATTTGTCTTTTGAAGAAAGTGTTTTTGGCGCTTCAAAAGATATTACTTTTTCTAAAACTGATTCTTGTGCTCGTTGCGGTGGGGTAGGTGCTGAACCGGGTAGTAAAATGAAAAAATGCAGTGAGTGCAGTGGGGCAGGTTATCAAGTCCGGGTTCAACGGACGATTCTTGGGGCTATTCAAAGCAAGGTTGAATGTCAGGCTTGCCAGGGCGAAGGCGAAACCGCCGAAACTCGCTGTACTGAGTGTTTTGGTTCGGGTTTAACCAAAAATAAAAAAACTCTCACCGTGGATGTGCCGGCTGGAATTGAAGATGGTAATTCTTTACGTTTGAGCGGCCAAGGTGAAGCCGTTAAAGGTGGTCGGGCCGGTGATTTATATATTCGCCTGCGGGTAAAATCTGACTCGCGTTTTATCCGCGATAATTTTGATTTACGTTCCGAAGTGGCGATTGGTTTTACCATGGCCGCTCTAGGCGGTTCGGTGGAAGTTGAAACTGTTGACGGCAAAGTTGAAGTTAAAATTTCGGCCGGTCTGCAAAGCGGCACAGAATTGCGTTTGCGCGGTAAAGGTGTTGGTCACGAAGGTCGCCGTGGTGATCACATAGTCACAGTGCGAGTTATTACACCAAAAAATCTTTCTAAAAAACAAAAAGAATTGTTGGAAAAGTTGGATCTTTAGTGCTATAATATAACCATTATGTTTTTTGGCCTTTTGGGAAAAAAATTAACCAAAAATTATTTAGGTATTGATATTGGTACTGGCGGGCTTAAGGCGGTGGAATTAATGAACGAAAAAGGCCGTGGTCGGCTTTTAACTTATGGTTATTCCGAACGTCAGGCCAGCGATAGCTTGCTTCATCCTTTAGATAATCCTAAAGAAACGGCTGAATTGATTTTAAAGATTTGTAAAAAATCTGGCATTGTTTCTCATCAAGCTATTGCCGCTTTGCCTTTATCCAGTGTTTTTTCCACTATCGTGGCTGTGCCGCGCAATAAGGACGAGCGAGTGGTTAAGGAAGCCATCAATGAGCAAATTCAAAAACTTTCTCCCATGCCATTAGCCGAAATGATCACTTATTCCACTTTTATTGATCCTTTAAAGATTGAAGAAAAAAAAGAAAAATCCAGTGTTGGCAGTCAGCCAGTTGTTGAAACCAAAAAAAGAGACTACGTTCGAGTCTTGGTTACTGGGGCCGCTAAATCTTTGGTCCAAAAATATATTGAAATTTTTAAATTGGCCAAGCTAGAACTTTTGGCTCTTGATACTGAGGCTTTTGCTTTGATTCGTTCGCTGGTGGGTAAAGATAAAAGCACCGTCATGATTATTGATATGGGTTCGGTACGCAGTAACTTAACGATTGTCGAAAAAGGCGTGCCGTTTTTAGTTCGGAGTATCAATATTGGCGGCAGTGTAGTTACTCAAAAAATTACTCAACAACTTGGCATTTCTGATGCCGAAGCTGAACGTTTAAAACAAGATTTAGCCACCATGGCCGAAACTGATACTAAAATAGCCGAGGGTTTGCAAAATATTTTAGGGGCCATTTTACAACCTTTGATTAATGAAATTCGTTATTCTTTTGAAGTTTTTGCTAAAATGGAATTAACCGAGGGTCGACGGGTGGAAAAAATTATTCTCACTGGCGGCTCGGCACATTTACCAGGTTTAGTTAAGGAAATGACCAAGGCTTTGAACATTAATGTTTATATTGGCGATCCTTGGGCTAGAATTGTTACCCCCGAGGAATTGCGACCCATGCTCGATGAAATTGGCCCCAGGCTTTCGGTGGCCGTGGGTTTAGCCATGAGGGAAATCGAGTAGTATGAAAAAAATCACGATTTTATTAGTTGAAGATGATGCGTATTTGTCAGAAATTTATACTCGCCATTTTTCTCGCCACAAATGGCAAACTAAAATTGTTAAAAATTTTTCTGAAGCTGATAAAAAAATTAAACGCAGTTTACCCGAAGTTGTGGTGGCCGATATTGCCTTAGAAGAAAAAGTTGGTTTAAACTGGTTAAAAAATTTTCGCCAGACCGAAGCGACTAGTAAAATACCGGTTATTGTTATGACTGGTTTGAGTGATCGTGCGAGCATTAAAGAAGCCTTGCAAGCTGGCGTTAATGGCTATTTTTTAAAAAGCCAAACCACTCCACACGAACTGGCGGAAAAAATTAGTATTTTAATAAAACCAATTTCGTAAATTAGTATATTCGGCAATTTTCGTAATTCGTAACAATAAAAATATGACCGACCAAAAACGTTTTGTCTTAATTGAAATTTTAATTGTTGTGGCCGTGATTGGTTTAATTGGTACTTTGTCAGCCGTGGCCGTGGCCTCGGCTCGAGCCAATACTCGCGATGCCACTCGTTTGGCCCAAGTGCGGCAAATGCAATCAGCTTTGGAAGATTTTTTTGTCCAAAATAATACTTATCCAGTTAGCGATAATGTTTTAGCCTTGGGTTTTGGCGAAGCCGCTTGTTTAGATACCGAAGGCTTTCACGCGGCTTGTGAAGCCGGAGCTAGTGGGGTTTTAGCTAAGGCAATTCCTGTGGCTTTGGGTACAGGTTTAGACGGCTTAGCTACTTGCGGCGGAGCAGCCAATGCTTTTTGTTACTCAGCTGCCAATCAAGGAGCTGCCTATGGCATTATTTTTGAATTGGAAAATGCCATTCCTTTAGCTAAATTACAAAAAGGTTTAAATTGCGCCACGCCTGAGGGCATGAAGCCTGAGGCTTGTTCTTTTGCTAATGAATAATTTTATGAGAAAAGTTGTTTTGGTTATTACGGCCACAGCGATTAGTTTAATAACCCTGGCTGTGGTTTTTGTTATTTGGTTTTCCGGTCAAAATAATAATTCAGCCACAGTCATGAGTAGTTGCGGTGATAATGTTTGTGACAAAATTGAATTAAAAAGAAAAAGCTGTGACATTGATTGCCAGGCTGGCTCAACGAATGTCACTCCAATTTCTAATTCCAACTCATCAATTCCAACGGCCATGGTTGAAACGCCAGCCAACCCCAATGTTGTTTATCTTGGCATGATGGTTCACTTAGAAAAAGTTAATGACGAGTTAGTCAATGAAACTTCGTTTAGAAATCACGCGGCCGCCGTACGAAAAATGGCGCAGATTTTTTTAAACCATAATGCTAAAGCGACTTTTGAATCAGGCAGTCGTTTTACTCAAGCTTGCCGCAAGTGGGACGACAATGTTTTACGCGAACTTTATGATCAGGGGCAGGGCATTGGTTTACACGCTGATCTTGGCGGCAAAGACGACGGAACAACCCAAGCTGAATTCACTCAAGCCATGAGCCAAATGAAAACCGAATTGGAACAAGAATTGAGTTCGCCGATTGAGCATGTTTCCGGTATTTGTTCAGCCCAACTTGATTGGGTAAAAGGAGCGATTGACGCAGGTTTTAAATTCACCACCGGTGCTGTTGGTTTTTGCGCCATGACTCTGCCATACGAAGAACGACCTACCGAATATCAAAATTGCGTTGTTCCGACTGATTGTCACGGGGAAATGCCTCTGGCCATAAAAGACCGGGTTCATCCTTGGTTAACTTCTTCCTCGAGTAGTTGGTTAACACCGGATAGTAATGGCCAGTTAGCGATTTTTCCGGCCGGTAATATTTGGAAATCTTTTAGTTTAGAAAGCGAAAATGTTGATAAAGTAAATTTTGGTTCTGGTTTTGATTCCAAAGATATTGATATTTATTTTTTAAAACTCGACGAAGTTTTGAAATATGCCACCATCGATCAGACTAATATTTTTTACGTTGGCTGGAGTATTGGCACAGACGAAAATATCAACGAAGAATTATTCAGTCAATTTTTTGTCCGCCTTCAGCCATACATTGACGCGGGTCAAGTTCAGTGGGCCACTTTTTCAGAAATGTATGATCGGTTTATGGAAAAGGGGAGTTAAATAGCGGATCGTTATTGCGAGCGCCTCGCGTGGCAATCTAATACGCTTAGAACTTATGCATTAAGGGGTTTAGGGTTTGGGGTTTTGGGAGAGAGTTATCGAATTTTTTGAATTAAAAAAACATCCATCCCTAACCCCCAAACCATAAACCCGCCAAAAACCCAAAACATATCTAAAAATAAAAGACAGCTTAAATTGTTGTTTTTTTGTTATTTTGAGATTTTTTGGTACAATATTAGGCGTTATGGATAAAATTGCCGCGCAAAAACGAATTGCCAAATTGCGAGAAACTATTAATTTTCATCGCTATCAATATCATGTTTTAGACCAGTCAGAAATTTCTGATGCGGCTTTGGATTCTTTGAAACACGAGTTATATCAGTTGGAGCAACAGTATCCTGATTTGATTACTACTGATTCACCAACCCAACGCGTCGGCGGCCAGCCGCTTGATAAATTTATCAAAGTAAAACACCGAACCAGAATGCTCTCGATTGAAGATGTTTTTACCCCAGAAGAATTTGAACAATGGTACGAAAGAATAAAAAAACTTATTATTCCACCACTTCATCACTCCACGACTCCACGACTCCACGACTCCAAAACTCCATCACTTTTCTGCATGGTCAAACTTGATGGCTTGGCCATTTCTTTGCGTTATCAAAATGGGGTTCTGCAAACCGCGGCCACGCGCGGTGATGGTGAAATTGGCGAGGATATTACGATGAACATAAAAACCATCGAAGCCGTTCCGTTGCGTTTACAAGAATTAAACGAATCAGAATTAAAAAAGTTTGGCCTTAAAAATCCTCATCAAGGTGAGGTGGAAATTCGTGGTGAAGTTTTTTTCCCAGTTAAAGCTTTTGAAAAATTTAATCAAGCAACCAAAAAAGTCGGCAAGCCGATTTTTGCCAATCCACGCAATGCCGCGGCCGGCAGTTTGCGTCAGCTTGATCCTAAGGTTGTAGCCAATCGCGGTTTGTCATTTTTTGCCTGGGATTTGGTTACTGATTTAGGCCAAAAAACTCATGCCGCGGAATGGCAAATTTTAGCGGCTTTAGGTTTTCGGGTTAATCCAGAAGGCGGTTTGGTTAATTCGGTTTCTGAGGTCAAAAATTTTTGGCAGGAAATGCAAAAAAAACGTAGTCAGTTGGATTATTGGATTGATGGCACAGTTATTCGAATTAATGACAATGCGGTGTTTGAAAAACTTGGTGTGGTCGGTAAAACCCCGCGCGGTTTGGTGGCTTTTAAATTTCCGGCCGAGGAAGTTACCACAGTAATTGAAGATATTGAGTGGTTTGTTGGTCGAACTGGGGCGCTCACTCCGGTCGCTTTGGTCAAACCAACTTGGCTTGGTGGCACAACTGTTAAACATGCTTCTTTGCATAATTTTGATGAAATTGAACGCTTAGATGTTCGGGTTGGTGATACGGTAATTATTTACAAAGCCGGTGATATTATTCCCAAGGTTAAAGGAGTTTTAAAAGAAATGCGACCAACACGCACCAAACCATTAATTCTGCCAGATCATTGTCCGGTTTGTGGCGGCATTGTCAAAAAAGGTGAAGGCGAGGTGGCGGTGGTTTGTGCTAACCGTAATTGTTTTGCCCAAGATCGTGAGCGGGTACTTTATGCGGCTCGGGCTTTTGGTATTGATGGCTTGGGGCCGCAAACCGTTTCCTTGCTCATGGACAATAAAATTATTCAATCGCCGCCTGATCTTTTTACTTTGGCGATTGAAGATCTTTTGGGTCTGGAACGGTTTGCTGATGTTTCCTCGAGTAAACTAGTAGAAGAAATTCAAACCAAGAAAAAAATTCCTTTGGCTAATTTTATTGTGGCTTTAGGCATTAAAAACGTTGGCGAAGAAACGGCTCGCGATTTGGCTAATCATTTTCGAACTTTAGAAAAATTTTTGGCGGCTCAATCAGAAGCATTATTAGCTGTGCCGCAAATTGGTGAGATTGTGGCTGAAAGCGTTGTTTCCTTTTTGGCCGAGCCTTTGAATAAAAAAATGATTGAAGATTATTTGAAACAGGGAATTGACGTTTTGCCAGCTACGGCCATTAAAAATAATTTGCCGTTGTCTGGTCAAACCTTTGTTTTAACCGGCACATTATCATCAATGAGCCGTGATGAGGCTAAAGACAAGCTTCGGGCCTTAGGCGCTGATCCGATTGAGTCGGTTAGTAAAAAAACCACGGCGGTTATTGTTGGTGAAGATCCGGGTTCGAAATTTGCTAAGGCCAAAAAACTGGGGGTAAGAATTTTGTCGGAAGATGAGTTTTTGAGTATGATTAAGCAGCGATAACGAGGTTACGAATCACGAATTGTGGCACGAATCTACGAAAATAACCCTTTCGTCATTGCGAGGAACAAGGCCGCCGAGCGACGAAGCAATCTAGTTATTAGATTGCCACGCGTGGCGCTCGCAATGACGGAGTTAAATAATATGCAACTCACAAAAGATGACATTAAACACATTGCTGATTTGTCTCGGCTAGAAATTAAAGACGACGAAATAGAAAATTATCGTCGACATTTGGTTTCCATTCTTGGTTATGTGGAAAAATTATCTGAGGTCAATACTGATGGTGTGGCCGAGATGGCTGTTGGTTCATCGGCGATTAATGTTTGGCGGACCGATGAAGTTTTGATCAGCGATCTTTCTGAAAGGGAAGCCGCGCTTAAAGCGTTTCCCCGGCATCAAGGGTCTTTATTGGAAGTCCCGGCGGTTTTCGAAAGCCGAACGGAATAATTCCTCAATTGTCATTCCGAGCGTCGCGAGAGGAATCTCGCCGCGTCACTAACCACATATTATGGACTTAACATCATTAACTGAAATAAAAAAAGCTTTATCCAATAAAGAATTTTCCAGTGAAGAATTAGTTCAAGCTTCTTTAAATAAAATTACCGAGCACGATCATGAGATCGGGGCTTTTTTGCACGTGGCTGAAGTCGAAGCCTTGGCCGAAGCTCGTGATTTTGATCGTCGCCGAGCGGCTGGTGAGGAAATGCCATCATTGGCGGGTATTCCGATTGCTATCAAAAATAATATTTTGGTTCAAGGCCGAAAAACCACGGCTGGTTCTAAAATGCTGGAAAATTATGAGGCGGCTTATGATGCTTCAGTGGTAAAACATTTGCGTGGGGCCGGCCTGATTATTATTGGCGACACCAACCTCGATGAATTTGCTCATGGTTCGACAACGGAAAATTCGGCTTTTTTTACGACTAAAAATCCTTGGGATATTAAAAAAGTTCCCGGCGGTTCGAGTGGTGGTTCGGCGGCGGCCGTGACGGCTGACTTTGTGCCAGTCGCTTTGGGATCAGATACTGGTGGCTCAATTCGTTTGCCAGCCGCGCTCTGTGGCATTACTGGACTTAAGCCAACTTATGGTCGGGTTAGTCGTCACGGCTTAATTGCCATGGCTTCGAGTTTGGATCAAATTGGTCCTTTTGGTCGCAGTGTCGAGGATGTAGCAGAAATTTTTTCAACTATTGCCGGTCCTGACGATTTTGATGCGACCACGGTTCGTAATACTGATTATGTTGCGCCGCAATTAATTCCTCAAGACATTAAGGGTCTACGAATCGGCGTGCCTAAAGAATATTTTGTCGAAGGCATGGATAGTGAAGTCAAAAAATCTGTTCTCGAAGCTGTTGAACTTATGCGAACGAACGGCGCGACCGTTGAGGAAATTTCTTTGCCACATACTGAATATGCTTTGGCTGTTTATTACATTGTTATGCCCTGCGAAGTTAGTTCTAATTTAGCACGGATGGACGGTTTGCGTTTTGGCCATGCCGCTGATGGGAAAAATTTATTTGAAACTTATCTCAAGGCACGAGGTGAAGGTTTGGGATCAGAGGCCAAGCTTCGAATCATGCTTGGATCATTTGCACTTTCCAAGGGTTACTCCGATGCTTATTACAAAAAAGCTCTGCGAGTTCGCTCGCTTATTCGTCAAGATTTTGACCAAGCCTTTAAACGTGTTGACGTGATTGCCACGCCAACTTCGCCGACCGTGGCTTGGGATATTGGCGCCAAATTTAGCGATCCGCTCACTATGTACCTTTCAGATATTTATACGGTTTCCGCTAACTTGGCGGGCTTGCCAGCCTTGTCGTTGCCTTGCGGTTTTGATCAAGGCCTGCCGATCGGTTTGCAATTTATGGCCAAACCGTTTGATGAAACTTGTTTATTTAGAGCCGGCAAGTTTTATCAGAGTATGACGGAATGGCATTTGAAAAATCCAAAGTTATAATAATAATTTTTATTTATTATGGAAACGACGCAAATTGCTATATTTAAAAAGAAAGAAATTCGAAAAATACTTTATCAAAATGAATGGTGGTTTTCAGTTATTGATGTTATTGAGGCACTTACAGACAGTACTCAGCCCAGTAAATACTGGACAGCTATGAAAGCTAGGGTTGGCGATGAGGGATTTCAGTTATCTACAATTTGTAGACAACTGAAATTAGAATCGTCTGATGGGAAAAAATATGAAACCGATTGTGCCGACACCGAAGGTATTTTTCGCATCATCCAATCCATTCCATCCCCCAAAGCCGAACCGTTCAAACGCTGGCTCGCCAAGGTTGGCTACGAACGTGTCCAAGAAATTGAAAATCCAGAACTGGCGACAAAAAGAACCAGATTACTTTACAAACTCAAAGGTTATCCAGACAGTTGGATAGAAAAAAGAATGCGCGGCATTGCCATTAGAGAAGAATTAACCGACGAATGGCAAAAACGTGGGGCGCAAGAGCAAAGAGATTACGAAATTTTAACTGCGGAAATTTCTAAAGCCACCTTTGGTGTTACACCAAGCGAATATAAAAAACTTAAAGGACTCAAACGAGAAAATTTACGCGACCACATGGATGATTTTGAATTAATTTTTTCCATGCTCGGTGAGCGCTCAACCACCGAGATCCATCGCCACGAAAATTCCAAAGGTGTAAAAAAATTAAAAGAAGACGCCAAAATTGGCGGCAATATCGCTGGCCACGCGCGAAAAGAATTAGAAACAAAACTCGGGCGATCCCTTGTTACCAAAAAGAATTTTAAAAGGTTGAAATAAAATTATGTCTGAAAATCGACCGACGTCAATTTTTGAAAAGACCGGAGAAGTGACAACAGAACAGAAAGCAAGGTTTTCTAGACGCGTTCGTGATCGAGCTGTTGAACATCTACATCAGGATTTTTCTGATTATGATTTTGTAGTTAAAAGTCCGGAGTGCCAAGAACTGGAAAGGGTTTTTAATGAGTTTTTAGCTGCCGTTTTTGCTAAAGCCGGCGCCCGAGAATTTTTTAGTCCACAAGAAAAATCCGAACAAATTGAAAAAATCGAGCGAGGTTTAGCCGAGATTTATCAATCTTCACAAGCGGCTGATAAAAAAAGATTAGAAACTTTAGAAACCACAGGACCAAACGCCGATAGGGAAGAGTTTGTTACCAGCCAAGAATTTATTGACCAACTTTTGGACGATAAGGCAGAAATTGAAAAAGATTTAGACAAAGATGATCTACCTGAAGAGGTTAGAAATGAATTAAAAAATGAACTAAAAAGAATTAAGATTTTACTGAAAACAAATTTATCGGCCGTGCTTGGCGGACAAGTTTCGGGTCAAGCACCAAATGAAGATGACCTAGTTGATCACCGCGAATCAGTCGGTCGTTTTTTATCTAAAAAGCCAAGTCGTGGTTGGCTAGAAACAAAACGCGAAAGGCTAGTGGAAAAAGTGGCCAGGTCTAGTGAGCTGTCTTTAAATAATGAAAAAGACTTTGACTCGCATGAGACAGCCGAAGCAATGGTCGATGAATATGAAACGGTTTTGATCACAAGTAAAGTAGTGGCTGGTTTGGCTGCTAATTATTCTGATGAAGAAATTCTTGCCCACTTACGCGAGGTTTTGCCAGAAGCCACTGATAAAGATTTTACCGCCGCCTTGCGCGATGGTCGAGCTAGATTAGCTGAAGGGAAAAAAGACCCAGTCAGTCAGCTGGATGTTTATTTGCGGATTCTTAGTCTTTTGTTTAGTAAGAAGGAAACCATTGGTTTCACCTTGGGTACGCTGGCCATCGGAGCTATGGCGCCTTTGGGAACAAAATTTTTTGGTGATTTTTTACATTCGTTTGGCATCGCAGATTTAGGGTTTTCAGCATTATTTTTTTCCGCCCCGCCTAGATTAAAAGCTAAACTTGATGCCCAATTTTCATTTTTTTTAACTAGTCAAAAATTTGGTGAAGGTGATCTGGCTGGTAAATTATTCGCCTCGATTTTAAGAGTTTCGCCAGAAGGTTTATCAAAAAACAGCGCGACTTTTTTACGACAAGAATTTGCTGGAACCCTTGAACATTTTCGACAAATAGCTGAAGTTTCTGTTAAAGATATTGGTAGTGACTTAACCCAAACAATTTTTCTTTTGTTGGCGGCCGTAGTTCGTTTGGGCGATCCGCTACTCTTGATCCCGGTTTTAACGGCCGTTGGTGTAAATTTAGGAATTTCAGCTTTGGCTGATAAACAATTAGGTCCGGCTGATAGAGCTATGAGAAAAGCTAATAGCGATCTTATTGCTTCAGCCGATGAAGCTTTAAGAATTTTGTCCACCAGAGGCGATCAATTTACCATTCCCCAAGGAGTAAAGGAAAAATGTGCCGAAGCCGAAAAAGCTTACGCTAAAGCTAGGGGTCAATTTGCCGGTCTTGATGGGGCATCTTTAGCCATTATAGTTTTATCTAACGGTCTTTTGGGTTTACGCCGTGGGGCGCTTGATCCGGCCGCCATAAGCGAATCGGTTCTTTATTCATTACAAGCCGTCGGTTCTCTCAATCGTTTAGTAAACGATAAGTCGCGATTGGTTGAATTGTTGCGCCCGGTGGCTGAGCTGACAAGGTTTGTTAATGAATTTTCAGAAACCGGTGGTGAAAAACCAGAAAAATGGGAAATAGAATTAACAGACGTTAAGCGCCGTGGTCTTACGGTGCCACAGCTTAAAATTCAGCCAGGTGATTTTTGTGTAGTGGTTGGAGAGAGCGGTGCCGGTAAAAGCACTTTATTGGATATTTTATATGGTTTCGGCGTTGAACGTGGATCCGTCGAAGTTGATGGACAAAATTGGCGACAAGTTGATAAAAAAGTTTATCGAGAAGGTCTGTTGGTAGCCAATCAGTTTTATGCACTTCGCAGTTGTTCGATTAAGGAAAATATTGTTGGAAATTTACCTTTTGATCAGTCGGTTTTTAATGAGTGCCTTGAGACTTTTGGTCTTAATACAATGTTGGAAAAGGCGGCTGGTAAAAAACAAGAAAAAACCGGCAGTTCAGTTAAAAATCCAGCCGAAGATTTAGTTATTGGTCAAGAAGGTTTTTCACCAAGCGGCGGTGAAGCAAAACGTTTAGCTATGGCGACGATTGATTACCGCCTGCAAGTTGATCCGGCCGGGGTAAAAGTTATTGTTCTTGATGAGCCGACCTCGGGTCTTAGTCCAAGAGGTAGTCAAAGATTTTTTGAACGCCTGGCTGTTTGGCGAAAGGATTTTCCGGATAAGACAATTATTGTTTCTAACCACGACGACAAAATGTTTGAAAAGTTATCTCCCGAAGTTAGAATTCTTGGTTTAGATTCAGTTTCTGGAACCCTGGTTCAAGACGAAACTTTGGAACAAGCAAAAGAAAATTCAGACGCACCTTTTGCCCAGTTGTTTCCGATTTAAAATACTATTTAGCATGATCCCTTACTTTTCTCTCACCCAAATTCCTCTCGGTCCCATTACTATCCAAGCCTGGGGTCTGTTTGTGGCTCTCGGTTTTATTATTGGCGCGGCCGCGAGTTCGTGGCTACTTAAAAAACGTGGTTTAAATTCCAATGTGGTTTGGGATTTGTTGGGCTGGTTAATTATTGGTTCAATGGTTTTTGCTCGGCTGTTTTTTGTGGTTTTTTATGACCCCAGTTATTTTTTAGTTCGACCATTGGAAATTTTTTATCTCTGGCAAGGTGGTATGAGTATGATCGGTGGATTGTTTGGCGCGACCTTGGCCGCGGCGATTTATTTTAGGAAAAAGAAATTAAATTGGTTTGAATATTCTGACACGATGATTTTCGGCTTGCCGCTTGGTTATGCCATTGGTCGATTCGGTTGTTTTTTGATTCATGATCATACAGGTTTACCGACGAGCTTTCTTTTAGGCGTTCGTTATCTGGACGGAATTGTTCGTCACGATCTTGGATTATATCATTCGTTATTTGGTTGGTTGCTTTTTGTTTTATTTTTTGTTTTAGTCAAGAAAAAGATACGAACCGGGGTTTTATTGGTAACTTTTTTATTTGTTTACGGCGTCTTTCGTTTTTTTGCTGACTTTTTACGGGTCGGAGAAACTCACTGGCTTTTTTTAACCCCGGGTCAATACTTTGGACTATTAATGATAATCAGCGGATTAATAATTTCCTTCAAGAAAAAATGGTTCAATTATGATTAAACGTTTAGCCAAAGACGAAGCGGTTCAGCCGCCCGATTGGGTGACCGAAGACTGGATTAAATATTGGGATAGTTTGGGTTTTGATTTGTGTTTTTTACCAGCTCAAGATTTTTTAAACAATTCATTTCCTGACGATTGGCTCGATCGACCTAATGATTTTTTTTCTCGACTCATTGAAACTGGACAACTGCCGCGTTCAGCGGCCCAACTTACTGGTCATTGGCTTTTGGTCGATGGTCGTGACAAACCAAAAAAAAGACGACGTTGGATTAGTTCTGATGAAGCAAAGTTTTTTGAAAAAATTAAATTACCCTTAGGTCATTTTTTGCGCCAGCAAAAAACTAAACAAGTTTATCCGCAAGAATTTTTAAATTATTCTTTTAAGGCCCTGGGCGCAACTTCGCGTTTTTGCCTCACGCCCGGGGAAATCGAAAAAATCAGGGAAGTGGTAGCCGAGCTTTTATATTTACCAACAGAAAAAGTTCGTTTGCCAAATTTTGTCGAATATAACTGTTTGGGCAACTTATTTTTTCCTCAGTGGGCCAGTACCGCGACTTGGGAGTGGCTAAGCGATCGAGCTGGCGATAAACAGTTGGCCGCCGGCGCTGGTTCGGTTAGTAGTCTGGGTTTAGATCCAATTGATTATTGGAGTACGATTTTGGGTTTTCGTTTTGTGGTGGAAATTTAATATGCCAGTTGATCAAAAACTTCGGGCCTGGTTTTTTACCAATGAAATTTTGGCCGGATTTTTGTCACGTTTGCCAGAGCGGGGTAGAGTCAAACGAGCTTTTGGTGTGGCCGGGGGCGGTGATTGGGCTTTTAATTTTCTTTCGGAGGCCAATAATTTAGATCAGCTTATTCTTTGCGACCAGCGCCTCTCATCTTGTTTAACTGTCCGACTTAAAAAAATATTATTTAACGAATTGTCTTTGGTTGAAGCTCAAGCTTTTTTATTAAACAAAAATATTTTACGAGTTTTTAAAAAATCGCGGGTTTGGTATAAAGACAGTTTTTTATCAGCTAGCCAATTAGCGGAGTACACGCCATATTTGGTTCAACCAGAAAAATTTTCTACCTTGCGTTCTAATTTAAAAAAAATCCAGGTTCAACCCGGTGATTTTTTAAGCCTTTTGAAAAATTTTCCGGATAATTATTTTGATTTGATTTATACGTCCAATATTTTTGACTCCCCAAGTTATTTTCAACCTTCCAGCGAAGAACTACAAATCATTAAACAAAAATTAACTTCCGGCGGTCGATTATTAGTCGTGGCCCAAGACACTCAAAAAGAATTAATTAAAAAACTTTCTTTGGCGGGTTTTAAGCTGACGGCTTCGGAATTTCATCACTTTAATTTATGGCGCGCTTTTTGGCGCTATGATTATTCTTTTTTGTTGTTGGAAAAAACCTAATAGCGTTTTTTAAGACGTCTTAAGGTTTCGACCAAATAATTCAACCAATATTTTGGCGTCAAAACTAAATCTTGAGCATGAAGATAGCTTTCGGCAAAACCGCCAAAGCCTTTTTTAAATAAACTCAAACCAGCCCAGGGGTGATGGGGCGAATTTTCCGGTGCAATGCCCCAGAAGTTATAAAATTTCAAACCACGACATTTGGCTTCTTTGATAGCTGCCCATTGCAATAATTCGGCGACGGGTACGCCCGAGGTTTCTCTGATTGAAGCCCCGTGATGGTAAAAACCCGAACCATTGGCAAAAACAATCATGGCGGTGGCCAAAAGTTTGTCTTGGTAATAACCAAAGTAAACCAAGATTTTATTTTCTTGAGAAAAGATTTCAAATTCTCGGCGCACATAATCTTTGGTAAACGGGACAAATTTTTGGCGTTGAGCAGTTTCTAAATAAAGCTGATAAAATTTTTCCACGTCTTCGGGGTTGCTTGAAGAAATAATTTTGACGTCATCATTTTGCGCTTTTCTAATAGAATAGCGTGTCCGTTTTTTCATGCCAGCCAAAATTTCTTCTTCGGTTTTAGCGATATTAATAAGCCAAGCTAATTCTGGATGCATCATGTGAACCGGAGCGTTTCTAAAACCAGTCTTTTTAAATTGCTGTTTTCGATCATTGGAATCTTCGGCCAGACAACTGATACGAATAAAATCAACTTTTTCTTTTTGGCCTAACTCTTTTAAATATTGAACAAGAATCTGAAAAGCTGCCGGATTACCCCAATCAATAAGTGGGCCGTGTGGACAAAATAAAAACGAACCGCGGCGCGCTTGAATTTTATAAACCAAGGCCAGACCCAGGATTTTTGTTTGATCGTAAAGACCGAGTCGATAAATTTTCTGACCTAAAATTTTTTGGGCTTCACCCCAAGCCCAGTTTTGTAAAAAAGTATGCGGCTGATATTGTTCGAGAAATTTTTCCCATTCATCTCGGGCTTCAATAATTTTTACTAGCACAGGAATTAGAAGTTATTAATGATTTTAACAATTTTACCGGCGTCTTTAAGTGAAATATGGCGATTGGTTGGTAAGTTAACTGAGGTTTTAGCTAGCTTTTCGGCTTGCGGACAACTGCCAAGCAGATAACCAGCTTTAACCAAATCACTGTCTTTGGGCGCAATCACTTGATTATACCAGTCGCCAAGAATTACTCCATGCTTTTTGGCATAGTTAATGAGCGCTGATGGCTGTTTGGTAAAAATTGGATAGCGCAGGCAAAGATTGGCTGATTTTAATTCAGTCCAGGGTTTTGCGATTTTAGGATTATTAATCTGCTCTTGAAAAATTTTAGCGATTTTTTGTCGGTGAAGATTAACTTTATCAACCTGATTTAATTGTTGGAGCAATAAACCGGCCAAAGAATTAGGGAAGCGATAAGGCCGAAAAGCCGTTTGGTCGCTTTTTTTTTCCGTGGCTTCTAAAATTTTTGGCAGTAAATTAATTTTTTTAAAAAAAGCCAACCAAATTTTACCCAACCAAAAACCGTAAAACATTTTGCCAATAAAAAAGCTTGGGTAGTGGAGTAAAATTTTAGCAATAATTTTACTGGTTGGATAATTTAATTCTTTGGCCAAGATTTCTATTTTATCTCCGAGTCCAGGATCGTTGGTAATCAAAGCCCCGCCGCGAACCGTGGATAAAATTTTGTCTGAACCAAAACTTAACATGCCAATATCGCCCAAAGTGCCAAGTTTTTTGTTTTGCCAGGTTAAACCAAAAGCATGGGCGCAATCCTCGATAACTTTTAGACTATACTTAGCCGCCAAGGCTAGCAACTTATCGGTATCAGCTCTTAAACCAAAAGTGTGTTGAATAATTAAAACTTTTGACTTAGAGGTAATTTTTTTGGCCAGATCATCAGGATTCATGTTTAGATCGTCTTGAATGTCGACATAAACTGGCTTAGCTCCAGTCCAAATTATGGCATTGGCCACTATGACGCAAGTATAAGCTTGAACCAGTACCTCATCGTCTTTTTCTACTCCCAGGGCTTTTAAAGCAAAATAAAGAGCATTACGTCCGCTATCAAAAGTTTGGGCGTAATTTGTTGAAAAATATTTTTTCAGTTTTTCGTTGGCAATTTTTTCGTCTGAGCCTTTTTTCCAAGCCGACCATTTCCAAGGTAATAATAAATACGACAAAGCTAGACAAGTGTCTGCAGCAGTTAAATTTGGCGCAAAGCCAGTGAATAAGGTTTTCCGCATATTAAAGTCGTTCAGTGATCAGTCGGGCAGTGATTGATAAAAACGGACGAATTTCTGTTTCGAAAATATAGGGGTTTTGTAAAATATCAATTTTGTGTTCTTGGTCATTGATTGTAACAGGGATGTCTGAACCATAAGAAAAAATTATTCGATCACTACCAACAGCGCCTAATCGTCCGAATTTTTTGGTGCGTTTTTCTCGACGTAATTTTTCGATTGATGGATCGGCCGGTAACCACTCACCGTCAGGTAATTGAATTTCCACCCAAGCGTGCATGTCATTTTGTGGATAACCAGCCCAAAAACCAACCACCAATCGGGTTGGAATACCGAAGGCTCTTGTTAAACTGGCAAAAAGAGTGGAAAAACCGCCGCAATCGACCAGGTCATTTTCTAAAGCTTCTTTATAAGTGTAAAGACCAGGAATGGCTTTTCCGTATTTTAATTTTTTTATGATGTAATTGTTAATTTTATTCAGAACAATGCCAAGATTTTTATCGGCACCTAATTCTTGGGCGATTTTTTTAATATTTTCGTCACTGAGATTTATATAATCATCAGAAGCCAAAGACGATGTATTAATGGTGTCATTTTTATATTCTTCGATGGAAAATTGTTGGAAATTTTTATTGACTTGAGGGGAAATTTTTATAACAAAATTTTCAGTAATGTTTTTTTCTTCACCAGCCAGTAGATTTAATTGCCAAACCCCGTAAGAGTTTTCAAATTTTCGATCCAGACCAATTTTTTTTGCCGTTTCTGAATAAGTTGGACCCTCGAGTAGAGATTGACCGGGTTGATCACTGGGAATCGGTAAAATTAAATGACCGGTTTTTTGTTCACTGGCTAAATTTTTAATTTTAATTTCCCAGTCAACTTTATAAATTTGAGTTTTTTGATAAAAATTTAAACCCAACCTTTCTTTTAAATTGTTCAAGAAGAAAACCATATGTTTATTAGGATTTATGTTTTTGGGTTTTTGGTGGGGCGTTTAGGCACTAAAGGGCATTAAGGCAAGGAGAAATTTTTATGAGAAAAAATAAATTTTCCATGCCCTTAAAGCCCCTCAACGCCTTAAAGCCTTAGCGCCCCCTTAAAGCATGTAAGTTATTTCAACAAACTAGCTCGAGTTTGATAAACGCGTTCGGCTTTTTTAAGTAAACTAAAATCGACTTC
>JAZDEQ010000061.1:0-13555 GCA_043808565.1 Candidatus Uhrbacteria bacterium
GTGGCATCAACTTCAGTGGCTGCGGCATTGCCGAGCAAAACTGATTGAGCAACGGCATCGTTGCCAATGTTGATGACCTGAGCAGCGGCTGTGTTAAGAGACATGGTGGTTGTAGCATCAAGATCCATGGTTGAACCGGCATTTAAAGTCATTGCTCCAGCGGTGGCCGCAAGAGCCAAAGTGCCGGTTGTAGCTGTTGCGCTCACGCCGTCATTACCAGTAATTCCAACCGTACCGCCACCATCAGCATCAGTATCAGAAGCGGTGATCGTTAATCCTTCATTAGTTGCGTTCAATGCAGTGGTTTCTGTACCGGTCAAAATAAGATCCAAAGCCGTAAGGTTGAAATCATCGCCAACGCTCAAAATCAAATCATCTTCAGTGCCAACAAAAACGTCATTACCATCAGCGGTTGAAGCGGCGGCGTTATCACCGGCACGAACCGACAAATTAGAACCATCAGAGCTGGCAAAAACAGTAATGTCATCGGCGGCGTTTACAGTAAAGTCACCATTAGCCGCTCCGGTAGCAGTAAATGTCATCGATCCGTCAGTGGTATCTAAAGTGATATTATCTGCAGCGAGCAAACCAATGTCATCGCTTGAACTTAAATCGATATCGCCAAAATCAACTCCGGTAGTGGTTATGTCTATGTCTTCGGTATCAGCGCTGGTTGTTGCGGAAATATCAATACCACCATCGGTAGCTGATAAATTAATGGCTTGAGCGTTATCTCTGGCTGAAGCAATATCAATTAAACTTCCTGCATCTATATCAATACCGCTAGCTCCACCGGTTGCATTAATATCAATAGATGATACAGACGACCCGCTAGAAGAAAGGGTTAATCTTTGATCATTACCACCACCGGCAGCTGAAATAGTCAAACTTTTTCCACTGCCTGTAACCGTTAAATTAGAATCATCTGTCGCGTCTAAAGAAACCGAAAGAGCGTCAAGAGTGGCGGTTTCTGTTACGTTCATATCCCAAAGACCAGTAACGTTAGCAACCATGTCATCGCCAACCGTAAAAATAGTATCATCGCCAGAAGTTGTTGTTACGTCTTGGGTTGTTGAAACCAAATCAACATTAACATTACCGGTAATATTAACATCAGCAACCGTTGCCACAAGATCCATGTTTAAAAGCGCCGCGGTCATATCTAAACCACCGGCCGAAGCATTAATCTGCAAAGCATCAGCACCTGTGCCAGTCGATGATAAAATTAAACTGGAATCAGTGGCGCCAGCCAAAGCGACGGTAAAATCTTCACCGGCGACATTGGAAGTAACTGTTACGTTGGAGGTTCCGGTACCATCGATAGAGAGGAGATCGGCATCTAAAGTAAAGTCAGCAGAAGCACCAGTACCCGTAATAACCATGTTGCCGGTGCCAAAATCAACGTCAATACCACCACTTGCATTACCGGCAACAATCGTAATAGCGTCCGCACCAGTTCCTACTGATTGCAAAGTTAAAACCTGTGCTCCGCCACCAAGAGCAGCCACGGTTAAATTTTGTCCGACTCCGGTTACAGTCAGGTTTGAGGTTTCAGTAGAATCAATCGAGAAAAGAGCGGCATCGAGACTAAAATCATCAGCCACGTCAAAATCAACGTCATCAGTGGTTTCTATCAACAAATCATCTTCGGCCTCAATGGTAATATCGTTGCCGTTTTCACCAGCGTTTGGCGCAGCGTCGCCAGCGACAAGTGTTACACCGCCAGTTGCACCATCGCCACCATTCACAGTAACCAAAGTGGAATTTCCGGTATTACCAATATTAACGGTATCGGTTGAAGTATTATCAGTGGCGATATTTACTGTATCAGCCAGACCGCCTGTACCAATATTAATAGTTTTCAAAAGATCTTCTGAACCAATCTGGATGTTACCACCGGATCCTAAGACACCGATATAGACATCGGACTGGGTTGATTGAAGAACCAAGTTCTCACCAGCGCCATCAGCCACAATAGAAATTGAGCCCGATGAGGTATCAAGAGTAACATCACCAACTGAGTTAAAATCCAAACCTTGGGAACCAGCATCCATAGTGATTTTACCAGTTGGGTTAGTGGTTCCGTGGTAAGCATCAAGCCAAATACCAGAACCATTGGCGCCATCAGCATCAAGTAACATTGAATCAGAACTTCCGTCATTTGAACGCAAAACCATGGTGTTAAGCACACCATCAGTTGTAAACATGCCAATACCATCATCATCATAAACCGCAAAATCAAAATCTGTTCCAGCGGCTGCGCCAAAAATTGTACTGTCAGTGTCATCGGTCACCAAAAATTGACCGGTGCTATCTAGATCAACTACAAAATCTCCAGCGGCTGTTACATCAAAAGTTAAACCAGTAACCGCATCATCAATAGTAACAACTTGAGCGGCTGTACCAAAAGCATCATAAGCTTCATCTAAAGTGCGAACGGTTAGATCAACCCATTCGGCGGCTACAGCATCGTAAACATAAGACAAGCCAGTGGCTGTGTTGTAATACATGCGGCCGCCATAAAGATTGGTGGCTGGGGCTGTGGCCGAACTTTCAACACCACGAGCTGTGTAAGCATATGGCATACTGCCAATAGCCACACGGTCAGAGGCTGCCTCGCCCTCAACAGTAACCGCTAGCCACATGACTTTGGAAAAGTCGACGTCTTCGCCGGCTCCATCATGAAAACCATCGGTGTCGCCGAGAGTTACTGCAAAGTAACCATCGGAAACATCCACGGCGGCGTGCGTTTCACTCCACAGGAGGTTACCGGCAGTTTCTGCGTCATATAAATTAAAGATGAAGGCGACTGAGCTATCATCGATCGCTGCGCCGGTCGTAGCGTTCTTCAGTCGGCCTTGATAGGCCATGGTATCGGCTACGCCGTAAGCGGCGTTAGCAGATTGCACGGGCCACAACAGGGCACTTGGCAAGACCATGTACAAAGCCATGGCAATGCTCACCCCGAGGTGTAATATTTTTTTGGTGGTGTGCATATGATTTAATTATTTTTTGACAAAATTATTTTTTAGTTAATTAATTTTTTTAATAATTATAATTTTTTAAATTTATTTTTTCGACGTTTTAAAAGGATTAAGAAACCCACCAAAATCACCCCGCCAATTACCACACCAACGACTAGGGCTTTATTCTTTAAATATTCAATAGCTAAATTTCCTTGAACGACTTCGTTGGTAGCTGGTTTGGCTGTTATAACTGGCGGTAACTCGACTCCGGCTGGATAAACCCGAGCCACGGCTCGACTGTAAATTTTATTACCCGCTAAATCAAGCGCCCTAACTTCAATAAAGTAATTTCCAGCCGCTAATTTTTCCATTAATACTGGGCTGGTTTTTTCTTCAAAGTCTCCACCGTTTACTGCCACCTCATATTTAGCTATTCCTGACAATTCATCGGTTGTACCAAAGGTTAAAGTTATATTCTCGCCTTCTGAAAGTTGCTCTTTATCTAAAACTGGTTCAAATTTGTTTGGGGCCGCTGTATCAATCATTACTTTATAATTAACTGTATTGGTTCGACCATCAGCCGATTGACCCTGAAGATGCAAATACCAAATTCCGTCTTCTGTATCCTTTATTGTTACTGATGTTGAATCGATCTTGCTGACCTGCTCATTGGTTAAATTTTGATCAAAAATCATTCCATAATTTGTCACGCCACTATCAGACGCCCAGGAAAAAGTAACATCATTTGTGCTATACCATTGATTCTGATTAGGGTGAGACAAACTGTTAACCGTAATTTTTATCGCTTCGGTTTCTGGAATGGCGGCTTCAGAAATTATGATTTTTCTCTCTCCTAATTCAGCGACGCTTATCTTCTCTTCCCCGTTGGCGATAAGCCGCGAAGTATTTAAAACTTTGATATTGGCATTTCCGGCCTTGATACTTTTGAAAACCACAGTTCCAAAAGTTCCGCTACTGGTAACTGGTCCGGAAAGATTAAACCCGCCTTCAGAAATTTCACCGGTTGTGTTATCGATTTTATTACCCGGGCTAGATCGAGGGAATAAATCGCCAAGAGTAAAATGGTCTACTTGAACTAAATCGGCTGGAAAGGACAAATTTATTCGAACGGTATCTAAAGCTTCATTGTTAGGATTAATGGCAATATTGACCTCAAAATTTTCTCCTACCACCGAACTGTTGGAACCACTCAAACTAACCGTAGCTGCCCCGGCCGCAAAAACTGGGGTTGAGTTAACAGCCCCGGAAACCAAAACTGACAAAACAATAATTAAAGAAGCTCGAAAAAATTTCATAACCTTTTTAACTCCACTGAGAAACTAGGATGGAAAAATCATAATCATCAACCATGCCATCACCATTGAAGTCGGCAACAAAGTTATCGGTACCCCAATATTTAACCACCAAGCTTAAATCGTAATCATCAATTTCCGTATCACCGTTCACATCACCTTGCTCATGGCGTTCGATAGCTATAGCTGATGAAGCCGAGGTTTGACCGGCCGCGTTCACGCCCTGCAAAGTAAAGCTGTTATCACCGACTGCCAAAGAAACTGTTGCTTGCCAAGTGGTAGCGGTTGGATAAGTTACTCCTGTATCGGAGCCATTAACTCGCACGGTTTCGCCGGAACTTCTGGTTCCGTAAATCAAGAGAGTATCATCGTAAGAAAAGAAACCATCAACGGTTAACTCACTATCTATAGCTGGGGCGCTTGAACGAACCGTGCCACCGCCGCCACCTCCGCCGCCACCTCCGCCGCCACCATCATCAGTACAAGCGGTTTCATTAAGGGTACAATCGCTATCACAAGTTAATGTGCCCCCATCGTGACCCAGACTTCGACAGGTTTCATAATCTAAATTGTCGCCGTAATTTCCGCTGTCGCATTCTTCGTCTGGATCAACAAAACCGTCGCCGCAATACCACCGGAAAGCATCGCCAGACTGAATGGTATAACCAGAACTAGTAAGTTCGGTGGCTGACCAAGGATCTAATGAGCCATCAATATCATAACTGGTTGTTTCAAGAAAATGATGGACAGAAAAGGTATTGGCCGCCGGATCGATCTCGTAAGTTGCCGTGGCTCCGACACTGAGCGGAAGCGCCAGAAGAGTTACGGCCACGAGCAAGCGTTGTATTTTTTTCATAGGGCCTTTCATAAAAAATATTAATTCCGCTCAAAAATTACCAAGTAAAATACATGTTGGTATAAGCCAAGGCATGTACAGCATTCCAATCCATATCAGAGGCTGGCAAACGGCTATACTTTTCAGTAAAAGCCGAAAGTGCCAAACCTTCTTTGGTGGCATCTTGACCAGAAGCACCTGGATAGCAACTATTGTCAGCAATGCAATTAACGGCTGTCCAATCATCACCAGAGGCTGGCAAACGACCAGTAAAGGTTCCGAAATATCCTAGGGCTTGTTGTTGGGTTGAAAGTTCGGAAGATTCTTCTTCAGCTGGCTCATCGGCCACAACTTCGGCCTCCCAGTCAATTACCATATTGGTATAAGCTACGGCATGAACCGCGTTCCAATCCATATTAGATGAAGGAAGGCGGCCGTACTTTGTAGTAAAGACTGAAAGAGCCTGAGCTTCTTTTGAAGCGTCTGCTCCGGAAGCTCCTGGATAACAACTATTATCAGCAATACAATGTGCGGCTGTCCAATCGTCACCGTTTGAAGGCATGCGACCAGTCAAAGTGCCAAAGTAACCAAGAGCTAATTGATCATTAGAAACTGCGGCCACCGGCTCTTCAGCCGCAACCTCTTCAACAACCGACTCTTCCTCGGCAACCACGGCTGTACCATCAATAACATCCCAATTATAGAAAACATTTGTGTAAGCCAAAGCGTGCAGGGTGTTCCAGTCTAATTGGCTCGATGGCATACGAGCATATTTCTCACCAAAGGCAACCAAAGCCTGCTGTTCGTGGGCCACAATTTGAACAGTTGGGCTGCAAGTATCGTAAGCAATACAATGAAGAGCCTCCCAATCAACACCATTCGAAGGCATGCGACCGCTGAAAGCCCCGAAGTAGACCAAGGCCTGCTGCTCAAGCGAAGCGGAAGTAGAGGGGACGACTGACTGAGTAGGAGCCACGGCAGTACCACCAACCGTTACTGTGGCCGAACCCAAACTACTTAGATTAATTTTTTCATCACCTTCGTAAATCAATCTTGAGTCATCATCAATGCTTACTGTTGCTGTACCCGAAGAAAGCGCACGAAAGGTTATGGTACCAAAAGTTCCTTCGGTTAAAACCGGGGAACCGTACACATAAGCACCCTCGCTTAAAGTACCGGCCGAATTACTCCACGCGTTTCCCGGAGTAGCATAAGGAAACTGACTGCCAAGCGTAAAACTTACCACCTCCAAAAAAGCTGGGGGGAAAGAAAGATTGGCTCGGACGGTATCGATGGATTCACCGTTAGGATTAACTTTCAAAACAACATCGACTGTGCTGCCGGTTTGCACAGTATAAGTTTGTGGCGAAAACCACAGCAAGGCATCTCCGCTGGCGTGAGCGACTGAAGACACGGAAAGGCCACCAAGGGTCATAAGACCCAAAAGAATTGCGGCAAGTGTTTTCATAATTATTTTTTAAGAGCAAAAATTTTTTAAAATTTTTATTATTTTTTTTATTAAAAAAGTCTTCATCAAAATTTCATCAAGAGTATAACACAAAAATTAATCAACCTAAATAAAAAATGGCGTCAAACAGTGGATAACTTGAACAAAAAAATAAAATATTTTTTAAATAAATTATTCAGCCAAAAACCTCATGAAAAAATTCATCCGAAAATATAACTAAAAAAATAATCGCTTTCAAAAAATAACAATTTGAGTCGTGAAAAATAATAGATTTTGTCTACTCTGGTGTAGCCAAAATCTATTTTAAAATTAAATTTATCCAAAATCAAAATTTTAAAATAATTAAAAAAATAAGGGTTTGACAATATTCTATTTTCCTAATATAATAATTTTCGTTCGGAAAAATTATAACTTCAGGATGGGCAGTTAGCTCAGTTGGTTAGAGCGTCACATTGACATTGTGAAGGTCACAAGTTCGAATCTTGTACTGCCCACCAGCCTTCGCCGGGCTTCGGCTGGCGAGCCATCTATTATATTTAGCGAAGGCTGCCCGCTATAGCTCGCCACGAGCGACGGCGGGCGCGTCAGAGTAACAAATTAGATTATAAAATTAAAATCAGAATTTCAAAAAAATAAAGTTCAAATTAAAAAACGTTCGGAAAAAATCCGAACGTTTTTTTGTTTTTATTTTTTGATTACAACGAGCTTTGGTTTTCAAAAAGTTTAAGAGCATACTCCCAAAACTTTCCTTGTTCGCCAGCACACTCAGCTGCCTCAGCTGCGTTCTGGGCCTGATCGTGAAACGAGAGTGGAAAATTTCGATAAACCCATTTTACCTTACTAGAATATTCTTTCATGACCTGCTGCATGGTCGCATCAAAACGACTGCAATAAGGACATTGAAAATCCGAGTAAGTAATAATCGTAATAGATGAATTAGTGTCACCCAAAACAAAATCATTGGCGGCTACTGGAGCCAAAGTTCCGGTAACATCAACCAAAGCCGCTGGGGTACCCGAAACGGTAACTCCTAAAGTTTGATCAATTAAAGCTTTCATGGAACTATAAGCAACTGCTCCGCCTTGAATCTGTTTAGCTTTTCCGTCTTTACCAATGAGGAATGAAGCAGGGGTTCCTCTTACTCCAGCCGCTGAAGCACTAGCTTGGTCAGCCTGAATATTGGCCAGAGTTCGATCAGAAGAACGGCAAGAATCAAAAGCACTGGCATCAAGACCAACCTCGGTAGCAATCTTTTTATATAACTCTTCGACATTAGTATTGGCGGCAGGAGCGGCCGCACCGGTTGCTGTATTAGCAACTTGGGCTTGGCTACCACCGGCCACGCTATTGTCAGTTTTGCCTTCCCCGCCCTTCCAGATATAAGAACCCAAGACAACGCAACCAAGAGTTCCTAGAACAAGAACCGCCGCTACCACACCCAGCCAAAAAGCTTGTTTGGTTGACAGAGCGTCAAAAAAAGATTTTGAATTAGAACTTTGTGTTTCCATAGTAAATATTTTAATAAATTAATAAATTTAAATTTCATCTTTGTCGTTCCATTCTAACCGTTCGGCAAAAGTCGTCAACCAGCTTTTCTCTTTTGTTGAGGACAACTTTAAAAGACCAAAACCAACAATAATCAAAATACCAAGCCCGGCCAAAGCCGAAAGCGCGAATTGCCAAAAACCACAGGCTAAAATAGTGGCTGGAATTTTTTTAAGAATCGGCTGAACTGCTAAACATCCGTCAACTTTATCTTCGGTCCAATGAACACTATACCAGGCCGCTCCCCAGGCGCAGGCGGCTGAAAAAAGACTAAATAAACAACTGAAACGGACTTTATGAATTTTTTTAAGTTTAAGCAGAGCAACACAAGCAAAAAATATTCCACCAAATATCCAATAAAGCAGGAACCAACAAATCATCAATGTAACAAGTAAAAACATATTAAAGTTGCCCAGTAAACACCATCATAATTCCTAAAAAAACTAACAAAAATCCGGCCAACACCAAAGCAAAGGCGCCGTTTCGCACTTCTCTGGCTTTGTGTTTAATGCCTCGTCGCATTAAAAGAAAACCAATAATTGTAAGAGGTAATCCAAAAATTAAAAAAGGCATATTTTTGTGGCCTGCCGGCCGAAGCTCGGCGAAGGCTGGTGGGCCCACCTGGACTCGAACCAGGAACCACCGAGGTATAAGCTCGGAGCTCTAACCAGTTAAGCTATAGGCCCGGATTTTAAATGTCTAATTAGTGGAAATACCAAATGTCTAATGAAGGATTGTTTATATTTCTTTCAAGATTCCCGACATCCATCATTAGACATTGGAAATTTGACATTAGACATTATAACGGCCAGACCATCTTAACCAAAAACCGCCCTTTTGTGAAGACGCTTTGTCTGCTACCATATCAATACTATGAAAGAAGAAAGATTAGACAAGGTCTTGGTTCAAAAAAGTGGCCTAACCCGCTCCCAAGTCCAAAAAAACATTAAAAATGGGCAAGTTTCAATAAACGGCATAATTGTTACTAAACCGCATTTTTTTGTTACTTCGGCCGATAAAATTAAAACTCAGAAAATAAAAGATACCGCTAAAAAATCTTTAGCCCTCAAGTTAAATATTCTATACGAAGATAAAGAAGTGGTGGTTTTTGAAAAACCTGCCGGCCTGATTGTTCACGAAGCGAATGACAAAAACGAAACAACGGTCGTTGATGCCCTAATTAAAAAATACCCAACCATCAAAAAAGTTGGTGACGACCCAAGACGACCCGGCATTGTTCATCGTCTAGATAAACTCGCTTCTGGCGTTATGATTGCCGCTAAAACTCCAACTGCTTTCGAATGGTTAAAAAAACAATTTTCTGAAAAACAAACCCAAAAAGAATATTTGGTTTTGGTTTATGGAACTCCAGGCAAGGACGTTGGAACAATTTCTTTTCGTTTGTCACGATCAAAAACCAAAGGCCGAATGGTTGCCCAACCCACAGATTCAGAGGGCGGCAAAGAAGCCGTAACCCATTTTGAAATTATTCAAAAATTTAAAACCACAACTTTATTGCGCGTAAAAATCGAAACTGGTCGCACTCACCAAATTCGCGCTCATTTGCGGGCTCTTAATTTGCCCGTTGTTGGCGATCCCATCTACAAAAAAACTTACATGAAAAATATCAAACCATTTCCCCTGCCCCGCTTGTTTCTCCACGCTCATAAATTAACTGTTCCACTACCAAATGGTGAAATAAAAACTTTTGAATCCCCACTACCAGATGAACTAAAAAAACTTCTCGAAATCTTGCCAAGTAAATAATATGATCATAACTATTACTGGTTCACCCGGATCTGGTAAAAGTACTATTGCTGATATTTTGGCAAAAAAGTTTGGCTTGAAGCGCTATTACATTGGTGGCCTACGACGCGAAATGGCTAAAAAACAAGGCCTCACTTTAGAAGAATTAAATAAAATCGGTGAAACGGAAAACTGGACCGATAAACTAGTTGACGACTATCAAAAAAAACTCGGTGAAACCAAAGATGATTTTATTATCGAAGGTCGAACAAGTTTTTTTCTAATTCCTAATTCGCTCAAAATTTTTCTAGCTGTTGATCTTAAGGTCGGAGCCGAAAGAATTTTTAAAGAAATTAAAAACTCCGCCGAAGACAAAAGAAACGAAGGAAACTTTATCTCGGTCGAAGAAACCTTGGAAAGCTTAAAAACCAGAGTTGCTAGCGACACTAAACGTTATCAAAAATACTATGGCGTTAATATTTTTGATTTAACTCACTATGACATTGTTCTTGATACTAGCAATTTAGAGATAGATAAAGTCGCTCAAATCCTTTCAAAAAAAATCAAAGAATACTGCCAAAATAATCAAAAACCATCTTAAGCTTGACATTTTTGGCTAAATTGCCTAAAATAATGCCGCTTAAGATTTAACGCTTACAAAGAACGTCTTCCTGTATTTTTGGGAAACTAACGGTCCTCTTGAAGCAAAAACACTATGTCAGATGAAAATACACCAACGCCGGTAGTTCCGACCGATGAAATGGTCGAAGCCACCGATGAGGCACCAAAGGCATCAGATGCAACAGAGGCATCGGAGGCAACAACCGAAACTACCGAGACGACAACAGCCGAAGAGCCGGTTGTGGTCGAAGAGATTAAAACCGAGGAAGCAGTTGAGGAAAAACTACCTGGTACAGAAATCCGGTCAACTGAAATCAAGGCCGGTATGACTATCCGGGTCCACGAACGAGTTAAGGATTTAAATGCTAAAGGCGAAGAACGCGAACGTATCCAGGTTTTTCAAGGTATGGTTACTGGCGTTCGAGGCGCTGGCATAACCAAAACCATGACTATCCGTCGTGAAAATAAAGGTTTTGGTGTGGAAAAAATCTATCCTCTCTCTAGCCCAGTAATATCCAAAATCGAACTGGTCAAAACCGCACAAGTTCGTCGAGCTAAACTTTCATATCTACAAGATCCTCGCCGTCGTTTTAAACGAAAGCTAAAAGAAAAACGAGCGGTGGCCGAATAAAAAATAAAACCAAAAAGACGGGGCAAAAAGCCCTGTCTTTTATTTGATCAATTAATTAGATACTTTGGACATCGCTTTCAGAAGTTATTGGTGAGCTGAAAAGCAAACCGGTCATGTCTTGATTATTAAACTCGATAATTCCTTTGTTCCAAGTTGGTCCATAAATATTATAAGCCAACAGTTGAGTGGTAATCCAATGGAGTTTACCATCAACGCCGACCATATAAACCTTAGGATCATTAGCTAGTTTAAGACGTGTGCCGGGAGCATAAGCGGCGGCGCCAGAATAATCATAATTATTAAACTGGTTGGTTGAAACCGTTCGAACATCGTCCCAGCTTTCAAACCAGCTAAAATAAACTTTCTCGTCAGTAATCCAGTAACTCTTATCATCTAAAGTTAGATAAACCTTGGGGCTACCACTAACTTTAATGGCGCTAATGGTTTCTGCTTCAGACATGGCATTCAAAGACATGGTGGCTTCGTAAACATAGCCATCAGCCCCGCGCCAATAAACGTGCATTTCATCGGAAAGTACAGCACCGGTACCAAAACCAATCTCAGTTAAACGATTGGTCTCGGTATTCATATACCAAAGACGACCGGTCGCATCCTGACCAACTAGGATATTGTCTTGGCTGTCAGTAACGTTGAAAGGATATTCAATATAAGTTTTGCTAGCAAAATTATATTCTTTGCCGCCATTAGCGGTTGGGAAATAAATAGCTTCGGGAGTTAAACGGAAGGTTTCAGCATCACCAATAATACCTAAATTCAAATTAACATCAGTTCCGCTGACTCGAAGAATATTTTGCGGATCAAGCCAAGCCATTCGGCCGTCAACAACCTGCAAAGATTCTTCGTAACTCTTATTCCAGCTCAAATAATCGCCTTGAGCCACGGTGGTTTCACCATTATAGATATAACGTTGAAACATGGAAAAAAACTCGATTGAACCGTCGGCCCGGAAATGGGCACCGACAATATTTTCGGTTTCTGGAGTCCAAGTATTAGGAACAGCTTCGGCGGTAGCTGGATAAGTGGAAGTATCGTAAGTCCAAAGTTGTTTATTACCGCTGGTAAAAACCATTTTGGAAAGAATCAAACCATCTTGAACGTCTTGTAATTCATCCCGATTTTGCTGCCAGTTATTAGGTACGACTTCAGCTTGATCAGTTTCTGGGTTATAAACGTAGATAGTGGCATTGGTGTAACCCTTGTGATCGTTCCAATTCAATGATGGGTCAAAATAAAATTTACCGTCACGATACATAACATCAACATCCTGAACACCGTCCATAAACATATCGTCTAAATAATTGGTTTCTTGGCCATTTTCCAGGTCGGTAGAAACCACATTCCAACGAGTATTTTCTAAATTACTCGCATCAATATAAACGAAATCGTTTTCATTATTAAAATAACGTTGTTCGTTAATTGCCTCAAGCGGCACATTACCAACAAACATTTGCATGCCGTCTTTTAAGAGGTATAGATCGTAACGAGCACAACCATTAGGCTCACAAGTAGCGGCTGGTTTGGCAATCATAACTGAGTTGCCAATAGTTAGTGGGCCCATGGTATTGGCGTCGAAACTTAAACGTTCGACTTTATAGTTTTCGTAACTCCAAGCACCAGTGGCTTGAACGTAACTCCAAGCACCGGAATCAGCCAAAACCGCAGAGGGCATAATTGGCTGAGCCACCATGGCCAAACTAGCCAAGGAAATCAAAAGCTTTTTTAACATAAAATATAGGTTTTGGTGATTATTTAATAACGGCTAAGAATAGCAAAAAAAAACTAGCTTGTCAACCCCGGCCGGCTTAAAAAAGAATAAATTGGCTAAGGTTAGCTAAAATCCTTCTAATTCTTTTTTCTAAACCAAACCCCTGACAATGTTCCAATAATCCTAAATATGAGGAAAGATTATTTTTGTTCACTCGTTCCAGCATTCGTTTTTTTGTCTTGGTTCGCAAAACCGTATAATGGGGCAAAACAATGTAACCGAGAAAATCAAAACCCTGACAAAATTTACGAGTTGAAGTTTTTCCTGGATGCAAAACAAGTCGCCGATTTTTTTCAAACCAATCTTTGATAACCGAAATAAGCGATGATAAAAATTTCAAATCATCTGATAAAATTATGGCATCGTCAGTATAACGAAGATAAAATTTTATCTTCAATTCATCTTTAACAAAATGATCAAATGCGTCCAAATAAACATTGGCAAATAATTGTGAAGTTAAATTTCCAATCGGCAAACCGTGCGATCGTTTTGTTTCCTCTAACGCCCCAGGGCTAACGCATCTTAATTCCAAGCGCACCAAGCAAATAATCATGATCCCAACCAGCATTCAGCCGCTTTGCTTTTATACCGGCTTTAACCGTTAATTCACGTTTTAATAAATTGAGAGTTATTTTTCTGATAAG
>JAZDEQ010000062.1:0-9795 GCA_043808565.1 Candidatus Uhrbacteria bacterium
TGATTTGGATAAGCTTGAAAACGTTGTTTTTAAAAGGTGTGAATGGATACTTAAAAACCCTGAAATTCTAAAAGGAGCCGTGGGATTTAATTGGATACAAGAAATTGAAAGTAGAATAGATTAAGTTAATTTGGTATAACACCTCGGCTAGATTAATATTCAAATCATGACACATAAGAAGTACCCAATAGAAAACATCGGCCAATTCTTCACCAATGTCTTCTTTTTTATGTTCAACATGTTAATCAATTTCGCCACCGTTTTTCCACTGGAAATGTTCGAGTACTTCTGTTGCTTCTAAAACCAAAGACAAGGCCTCGTCTTTTGGATTATGAAACTGTTTCCAGTTTCTTTCATCACGAAAAGCAATAATTTTATCGGTTAGCTCTTTAATTATATCTGGCATATTTTTAATTTATTTCTCCCCCATTCTCCCACCAAAACCCCAAAAAATCAATCGCTAAAATTAACAAAAACCCGCCTGGGTGGGCGGGGTTTTTTGTTATTTCTTATGACCGCTTGACAAAGGTGGTTTAATTTAGTATTCTTATCTTATAAAGACGAAAAGGGATCCGAACGGTTAACTACCTAAGGAGCCCTTTTCTTTTTGTATTTTATTTTTTATACCATCCTGATCCAAATAATCAAAAAGTTCTGAACCTATTTTTTTATAAAGCGAGGAAGCAAACCGTTTATTGGGAAACAAAATCTTTTTCAATTTTCCTTCTTCGATTAAAAAATCGACTAAAATTTTGTAATCTCCGTCTCCGGAAACGATAACAATTTTATCAAACAAATCTTGTTTATAAAGTTTTTTCATTACATGAAAGACAATATCGGTGTCAACATTACCTTTCTTTTTTCCTTGCATGGCCGCAGTGTGTTGTTTAAAAATTAATATAAAGCCAGCCTCTTGTATTTCGATGTAAAGATCTTGATATTTTTCGTTTACATAACCTAAAAAATAATAAGCTTCATTAACATGATATTTCTTTTGTAAATATATTCTAAATCTAGCCAAATCAACTTTCCACGATCCACCGCCATTTTCTGTAGTTCCCATGTATAAATTTTGTCCGTCAATAAAAGCGATATTTTTCTCATTATCTTTTATCATAAATTATTTTTATTTCTCCCCCATTCTCCCATCAAAACCCCAAAAAATCAATCGCTAAAATTAACAAAAACCCGCCTGGGTGGGCGGATGTTGGCACGAGAAACTTTAGACGCTTGCTTTTTTAACAAAAGTTTGTTATTATATAAACATAAGGAGTAAGATCTCTCGCGTTGGGGTACCGAATGGCGCCCCGCTAAAGCGAGAGGCTTTTTTTTATTTCTTTTTATTTTTTTAGCCAGCAAGGTCGAAATCAACTTTATTATGTCAAAACCAATTCCAAAACATCCGCGTTATCAATCACAGCCCCAGCCGGCAATAATTGTTTAATGTTTTCCACAGCCACTAAAAATTGTTCATAATTTTTAGTCACACGGTTTTTGTTTATAGCAAAACCTTCAGTTATATACTGACGCAAAGTTTCGGTGGCCCACTGACGGAAAGTAATAGCTTTTGCAGAATTAGCCCGATAACCAACGGCTAAGATCATATCCAAAGAGTAAAAAACCACTGATTTATCAGAATTTGCAATGTGCATTTTTTGCACATTGCTTTTTGTAATTACTTCCTTATTTTTTAAAATATTTCCAATGTGTTTAGTAACAACCGATCTTTCTAAATCAAAAACTTCGGCAATTTGTTTCTGTGTTGCCCAAATGGTTTCTTCTTTTAAATCTTTCCGAAGTTCAATGGCTCCGGATTTGGCTTGATAGATAACAATATTTTTTGGCATTTTTTTGTTTATATTATTCCGCTATTTTCTCACTTTTTAAGATGAAAAACAATCCGTTAAATAACCACCCCTTCCCCCTCCTTGTAGAAAATAACAAGGAGGTGATGGATTTCTCTAGATAACAATAACGCTCCGCATATGCCGCTTCAGCGGCATACAGGCCTCGTCCCACCCCGATCCGATCCAACCCAACATCGATTGGCCCTTTTGGCTTGCGCTCGAGCCAGAACACGATGAAACACGAAAAGGCAGCCAATTCGCCTCGAGGCGATTTGAAACATAAAAACCAAGAGAAGAAACGCAACCCGCAGCGACAGACAAAAGGGCTCTCTACAAAGGCCATTTCTTTTCTCCCCCTCTTTTATTTGGGCCAGCAAAGAAAAGAGGGGTGGCTTGGCCCGCCGTAGCCCAGCGAAGGAGGCGGGTGTGGGGCAAAGCCCCAGCAATTAAAAAAATAAAAAACCGCCCCAAAGCGATTCTTAAACAAGCCCCCTAACGCCCATAATGCCTTAATGCCCCAAACAAAAATTACCTCGCCTTCTTGGTCACATTAAACCCCAAATATTTACCAATCATCAAACGCGTTTGCGCATCAATGGCCGGGGCGGCACCGAAAATTGTAAAAGTGATGGGCAAAAGCAACCACTGCAAAAGCATAACAATCCAAACTGTTGGCCGAACGGTTTTGGGTCGAGGTGGCAAAAGCGTTAGAGACAAAAGCGCCGAAACAAAAACTCCGGCCATGGCCAAACGCATAATGCTTTGCAAAGTAAAAGGCGCGGCTTGAACAAAGGCCGAAGCGTTTTCACCAGAAATCCAAAGCGGCAAACGGCCGAGGAGGAAAATCAAAATCGGAGCCGTGGCCCAGGTATACATGCCTTCAAGATGATTCCAAAGATATTTAATTTTTTTCTGGCGCGGAATGAACGGATCTTTTTTAAAAGCTTCGATCATAACCGGAAAATGCTCAACACCCCAAGCCCAACGGCGTTGCTGTTTATATAAAGCCTTCAGACTTTCCCAATAAGTCGCCCCAACCACCGTGTCCATAGACACTGGCAAATGCATGGGAATAACGCGATAGTCGCCATGATATTTAATAAAAGCCTGAAGAAAAATTCTAGAGTCTTCGGAGACAATATCTTTTTGCCAAAAATCAACATCGACTAACATTTTCCAAGGCATGGAATGCGAGGAAAAAGTCCAAAGGCGTTCGGGCCGAGCTAGTTCAGAAAATAGCCAAAAAATTGTACCAAAAGCCGCAATGCGCACCGGAGCTCGCGAAGTCCAAATATTATTAGAAAAAAGCACGACTGGTTGATAGGAAGCGTGAGTTGGATTGGGAGTGGTCAGATACAAATATGAAAGACAGGCAAAATACGAGGCATGAACATTGGTATCAACATCAAAAGATGAAACCACAATATTTTCCGGCGCCAAATCAGGATAATCTTTAGCTAAAATTTCTTTAACTTGATGAGCCGAATAATTTAAATTCGAACCCTTACCTTTTATTTCGTCAGGTAAATTTTTTGGGTGAACCGTAAGAATTAAACGATTAAAAACTTTGCCAAATTCTTTTTGAATAACCGGAGCAACTTTGGAAAAATTTTCTGAGCACCTTTCTTCACCCGCCAAAACAATAATCATTTTTTCTTTAGGAAAACGTGAAGCGGCTAAGGATTGCATGGTCTCGCGAACAATCTGAAGACTTTCTTGAGTCATGGGCAAAAAAATCAAATGATATAAACGTGACCAATCTTTTTGTTGTTGCAAATCACCAAACCAATCACGCCGCATGGCCTGACGATAATTGCGCCACGAGGCAATGGTATAAACCACAAAATAAGAAATCCGAAAAAACCAATAAAGATCAAAAATAATAATAAAGGCAATGGCCACCGTGGGCGCAAAAAAAGCCGCAAAAATTGCCAAAATAAAAGTCCCCCAGACTAAAGCCCCGGGAATAATTTCCCATTTTCGACTTTTACCGTAAGTTGGCATAGACTGGTTACGAATTACGAAAATTAACGAATATACGAATTTGGCTTACTCCTCCCCCTACTAAGGGGGCGGGGCGAATTCGTAGATTCGTACATTCGGCACTTTTCGTAATTCGTAACAGAATAATTTTTAAGACGAAATGTCTTTTTTTAACTTTTCTAAAACCTGGGCCGCGTAATCTTTGCCGCCCAAACCAAAAGCCAAACCACCGGCCAAGGCCACCATGGCCACAAAACCAGTAAATAAAATTCTAATCAGTTCTTCGGCAATCTGCAATTGAATTAAAGCGGCCATAAAAGCGAACACCAAAATTGACCAACGGGACAGACCAGCCAAAACATCAGCTGAAACCAAATGCGCCGCGGCCACAGCTGACTTAACCACCCGATAAACAAAGTTAGCCAAAACCGAACCAAAAAATAACATGATCACGGCAATGATTACATTGGGCAAATAGAGCACGACCTGTTTAAGATAATCAGTAACTTGATCCCAACCTAAAATATCGGTAGTAGCAATAAGTACGACAACAATTAAAAACCATTTAACAATCCAGCCCAAAAGTTTGCTGATATTTAAATGCAAACCGTATTTTTCCAAAATTTGCGGTACTTCAAATTTTTTAGCCAAACTGTCAACTCGCAAAAGTCTAACAATTTTTTCTACCACTCGTTGCAAAACCAAGGTGACTATTAAACCCACAAAAAAGACCAAGACCGCTCCCATCAGTTGAGGTAAAAAAGAAAATAAACCTGTCCAAAGTTCCAAGAAAGAATCTTGGACGACATTAAAACTTAAAGGCATAGAAAAAAATTAAATTTTATTTTTTAAAGTAATGTTTGGTGGTCGGTCGTAAACTGGAATGACAAATTCTTGACCGGTCGCGGCTAACCAATCTTGGCCAAAAGTTCTGATCAAAGTTTCACCATCAAGTCGCGCATTATTTTCCAGACCAATTATGGGTAAGGCCCGAGAAAAAGCCAAAGCATTGGCCAGGATTACGATAATTCGGTTTGAAGTAAAGGAACCCGGGCCAGTAACCACGACAATTTTAGTTAGATCGCTCCAGGAAATTTTTTGCTCAGTCAAAAAATTTGCCAACATCAAAAGATATTTTTCCGGCGTGGTGAAAATTTTCTGAAAAAAATTAAACTGACCGGCTAAATCAAGCAAACCGATCTCTAAAATTTTAATATCTTGCGCGGCTAAAAAAAGGAGCATGTTTATTGAGCCGCGACCTGAGCTGTCGCGGTTTTAGCAACCACATTAAGTTTATCAACCATCACCACCTTTTCGCCCTCTAAAATCGAAAAGAGAAACCGATCGGTAATTTGCCGACGGTAGCTAAATTCCTCCTTAGGCATAAGTGTGTAATTAATTTCATATCCCAACTCGGCTTCAAATTCTGAAACAATTTTTTGTAAAGCCGCTTGGTTAATTCCGCCGACAATTAAAATATCAGTTTGAACACTTGGGTTATCCACAAAGCGGCCAGTAAAAACTAAAAGATCAACATCACCTCTGGCTTGAATTTCCTGAACAAGTTTCTGTTTCAAAAGAATTTGAATTTTCCGAAATAGATTTCGCAAATCATGATAAAGAAGAAAATTAGTGTTCGCCAGGTAAAACTTTTTGCGATCAACCAAAGCACCTTCTTTTTCTTTTTTATTATCAGAATTTTCAATCACCATGCCAAGATCAATAAGATTTTGTAATTCTCGACGGACTGAATTTAGCTGAGCATCGATTTTTCTGGTCAGCTCGCGAACAAAAAAAGACTGTTCCGGGTTTTCTAAAAACAGCCCCAATAAACGAGCTCGAGTTTTTGAACCAAACAGCTGTTCAAGACGAAAAGTGGCTTTAGACATAAGATGGGGGAAAGTGGCTTTGCCAAGGGCTTAGCCTCGGGTATAATGTACACGAAAACCCTTAAAGGAGGCAAACTTATGGCCACAACAAATCTTCTCTTAAAAGCCGCCACAATTGAAGAACCCCGCGAAAACACCCAGGAAACCCTATCTATCTTTACCTTACCTGTGGAAAACCGCAATGGTTTTGCTTTTGGCGCTATGGCTATAAACAACCGTTCGGCCTTAGCCGAGGGCTTAACCAGCATTGTTAAGGAACGTTTTGCCCTATTAGCCTCAACTTTACAGGAAAAAACCAGTTTAGCTCATCGCTTTGAACAAACCCTCGAAGCTATTAACGAAGAAATCGTCACTTTGATTAAAGAAACAAACAGCAGTTTTAATCCCGAAAAAATTCGCGCCTTTGTTGGTGTGGCCATTGATAACTTAATGTACATCTCGGGCTTAGGTGACATGACGGCCTTTTTTTTGCATAAACTACCCGATGAACGTTACCAAGTTTTCAATCTAGCTCGTAGCATCCAAACCGAACAAACTTTGGTCACTTGGCAGAAACTTTTTTCCGTAGTTTTAGATGGTGATCTTTGCCCAGGCGATGTTCTTTGTGTTTCTAATCGACCATTGCCGCAAGAGATCGACCCCGAAGAACTCCATGCCCTTCTGGCCACCCTGCCACCGCAAAGTGCCGCGGTTAAAATTCGCCAAACTTTTCCTTTAGATATTGATTTAAACCTTTTAATCCTCAAAGCCGAAGACTTAAGCAGTCACCGACCAGAAGTCTCAGCCCCGGCTTCTCTTAAACAACTTTGTCATTCTCGAGAACAAACTAAAAATATTTTGGCTGATCAAAAACCTACTTTCTTTGGGAGCTTTGTTAAAAAAACTTTTTCTTTAATTAAAAACAGTCGCCAAAGCAAGCAATTATTAAAAATCCTTTGGAAAATTATTCTGGCGGCCTTTTTGGTGGCTTTTAAACTTATCCTGGGTTTTCTTAGCTGGTTGTTGTTCAATCTTCGCCGTTTAGCTTCAAAGGAAAGAAGCGATGTTATGCGCGAAGTCAAAACTTCTTTTGGCCAAGGAACTAAATTTCTTCAGGGCTATTTTAATCGCCTACCTAAAACCAGCCGCTACTTAATTTTAGCGGCCGCGGTTCTAATTTTAATTCTGGTTTTAGGTATTTTCTTTGTGGCTAGAAGCCAGGAAAATAATGCCGAAAAACAACTCTTTGCTTCGACTATTGAAAAAGTTGAAAATCTTCGTGATCGGGCTTCAGGCGCCATTATTTATAAAAATGAAGCTCAAGCTCGAGCTTTACTCAAAGAGGCTTCAACTATTCTAGCCACGGCGCAAAGCAAAAAAACTGACGATCAAAAAACCGTCTCAACCCTTCAAGATGATTTAAATAAAATTTCTAACAGTTTAAGACGTGACACTGAAGTTACCCCAGAAATTTTGGCCACAACTTCTTCCCTGCCGTCGGCTGTCAATTTAACCTCACTGGCTTTAGTTAGTGGCCAACTCTATTCCTTGGGCGATGATAAAGTTCTCTATCGTGTCAATCAAACCAATAAAAATTTAGAAACCGCCACCCTCAATGAATCAACCGCCGCCGGCCAAGAAGTTTCGGTCGACGAAGGCGTGGCCGTATGGTTGGACGGACGACCTGGTTTAGATATTTTTAATGCCGCAGAAAACAAACTTACGGCCACTTCAACTGCTCCAGCCGCTGGCCAGCGCTGGGTTGACTTAGCCGCTTATGGCGGTCGCATTTACGTTCTAGCCCCGGGCAGTGGTCTAACCTCACAGATTTACCGCTTCTCACGTGGCACTACTGAATTTAATTCCATCTCATCCTGGGTTAAGTCACCAACCGATTCCCTTTCCGATGGCGTGGCTTTGACGATTGATGGCACAATTTTTGTCCTTAAACAAAATGGCAAAATTGTCCGTTTGGTCGGCGGTCAAGAAGTTACTTGGAATCAAAGTGCAGTTGAGCCAGTTCTCACCTCGGCCTCTGATATTTGGACTTCGGCCGAAAGTCTTTACCTTTACGTTCTCGATCCAGCCGGTCAACGCTTAATTGTTTACGAAAAAGAAACCGGCGTTCTCAAGGTTCAATATCACAGCTCAAATCTAACCGGTCTAACTGACTTTGCCGTTGATGAAGCCAACAAAGCTATTTATCTCATTGGCGGCGGCAATGTTTACAAAATCGAGGCAAGTCATTTGAAGTAAAAACGTAAGCTCGGCGGCTGACGGGTAAAAATGTAAAAAACGTAGAAAACGTAAAAATCGTAGATTGTAGAAAATATAAAAATCAAAACCAATGAAAACCGAACAAGAAAAATTAGAAAGTAATATTTGGAAATTCTATTTGTACGAAATTCTGTATAGTTTAATGTTCTATACACCAATTATTGTTTTATTTTATCAAGACAACGGCTTGTCCTTAACGCAAATAATGATTATCCAGTCGATTAATTCCCTGGTTTGGATATTAATGGAAATTCCTTCTGGTTATTTTGCCGATGTGGTTGGTCGAAAAAAATCTTTGATGCTAACAGGAATTTTTGCCACTTTGTCGATGCTGATTTTTGGCTTGGGTAGTAATTTTTCCCTTTTTCTTATTGCTAGTTTATTTTGGGCTTTAGCTGGCGTATTTATCTCCGGAGCTGATTCGGCTTTTATCTACGACACTTTAAAAAGTTTAAATAAAGAAACTTTGTACAAAAAAGTTTGGGGCAATACAGTTTTTTGCTATTCCCTAGGTGTTTCGGCGGCCAGTATTATTGGTGGTTTACTTGGCGGACTAAATTTCCGTTATCCCTTTTTTGCCATGTTGCCTTTTTATCTTTTTTTAATCCCTTTGGCTCTTTCTTTTTACGAACCAAAACACTATAAAACCATAACTACTAAAAACCACCTCCGGGTTTTATTAGCCTCCATAAAACTATCGCTCCTGCAAAATAAAAGAATAAGACAATTAATAATCTACTCCGCAGTTATCGTCAGCTTCATTGATATTGCTTATTTTCTTTATCAGCCCTACTTTAAATTATCTGGCCTTGATGTGGTATATTTTGGTTTGGTTTTTGCCGCCTTTAATTTAATTCAAGCTTTAAGCGCCAAATATTCGCATTTAATTGAGAAAAAACTTGGCGAAAAAATTTCTCTGATTCTCTTATTTGTTTTAACTAGCCTCTGCTATCTATTCATGGGAAATGTTATATTTATTCTAAGTTTTATTTTTGCTTTTCTCTTTCAATTTGTTAGTGGCTTTTCTTCAGTGGTTATTTCTGACTATATTCATCAAGAAACCGCTTCAAATATCCGGGCGACTATACTTTCAACAAAAAGTTTTGTCAGCCATATTTTTTATGCTCTAATCGCCCCAATTATTGGTTGGCTGGTTGATGTTTACACTTTGTCACAAGCCTTAACGATCATTGGAATAATCGTCGCAGTCGCTGGATTTATTTTTATTTGGCCGCTGACAAAAAAGTATGAGCCAAAAGTTTCTTAATATTATATGTCCCAACTCTCTCTAGCTGGCTGCGCTATAATTGAAGATAACAAAATTCTTTTGCTCCGTCGGATTAAAACCGGTTGGTATGAATTGCCGGGTGGAAAAATCGAGGTTGGCGAGACAGCCGAAGAAACCGCTATGCGAGAAATCAAAGAAGAATTATTAGCTGACATAAAAATAATTAGCCAACTTGGCCAAAAAGATTTTTCGGAAAATGACTTCACTATGTCTTACACTTGGTTTCAGGCCGACCTGCTCAGCGGCCAGCGACCAGCAATTGGTGAACCAGAAAAATACGATGATTTAAAATATATCGAATTGGCTAAACTCCGGGAATATAAATTATCGCCAAACATGGAAAATTTTGTCGCTGAGTTAGCTTTGGGAAATATTTTATTAAGTTAATTTATCTTATGTCTGAAAAATTTAGAGCCTTTGTGGCTGCCTATCTGGTATTAATTAAGGACGGACAAGTTTTGCTCTTGAAACGCTATAATACTGGCTATCAAGACGGCAATTACAGTTTAGTGGCCGGTCATCTTGATGGTGG
>JAZDEQ010000063.1:0-20821 GCA_043808565.1 Candidatus Uhrbacteria bacterium
AATTTGGAGTTCAAAAGTTACAATGGTGATAAAAGGAAAATAAAAAAATTCCCCGTGTTTCCATTGTGGCCCTTGTGCTTTTCAATAAAAACCACATTCGTATATTCGGCACTTTTCGTAATTCGTAACAATATATATGTCTAAAACCCCCAACTACGACACTGCTGTCGCCAAAATCCTTGCCGAATTAAAACCCGGCGAACGAGTTTGTGCGCTTACGGACGAAAAATGGCTGATGGATGAGGAAGAGATCGCGATGTATAAAAAATTCAATGTGCCGCCGTCAAAATACAGTCCTTTATCGCGCATGAAATTAATCAATGCTTATTTTCAGATTTTTGATTTTTGGTACAACAAGCATGCCGTAACTGGTAAACCGGTTATTTCCACGGTTCATCCGGCTACCGGAATTCGTGTTCTTCCAGACGACGAATGGTATGCCAAAGATTTTTCAGAAATTTTTGTTGAATTAAATCAACAACAATCTTTTTTTGATCAATTGTATAAATTAAGTCGTGCGGTGCCACGAGCAGCTGGTTATAATTCTGTTAGACCAGAGCGCTCGCTGGCCTTTATTTCTTTTGGTGACGAGGACAGCTACTTTGTTTTAGCTTGTCGTTCCAAACGGACTTTTGCTAGCATTTCGGCTTACGACGTTGAAGATTCGGCGGAAATTAATGCCGCCAATGTTGTCCAGAATTCTTATAACATTGTTCATTCTGATCGGATTTTTAATGGTAAATTTATTCGTGAATCATACGACTGTTTGAATTCGGCTTTTCTTTTTGATTGTCGAAATTGCGAGTGTTGTTTTGGCGCCACCAATCAACGTAATAAGAAATATTTATTTTTTAATGTCCAGCTCTCTAAAGAAGAATGGGAAAATAAAGTTGCGGCTATTGATTTAACTTCTTTTACCGTTCGTTTAGAATATGAAAAAAAGTTCCGTGATTTAGTAGCCACTGCTGTTTGGCCAGAATCTTTTAATGTCAAAATCCAAAATTGTTCAGGCGAATATCTTACTGATTGTAATAATGTCCGCGAATCGTATTTGGTTTCTGGTGGCAGTAATTCCGTTTATGCCAATTATTGTTTTGGTCGAACCGAAGATTTGTATTTTGTTTCCGGCGCGGTTAATGGTTCGGAATGTTATTATGGTTTAGGTTTTCACTCGACAACCAAGAGTAAATTTGCTCTTTCGGTTGATCAAGATTGTTTAAATTGTGAATATTGCGAGAGTTGTTATAACTGTACCGATTGTTTTGGTTGTGTTGGCTTACGCCACAAACAATTTTGCATTTTAAATAAACAATATTCCGAAGAGGAATATTGGCGGATTTTAGATGGATTGAAATGCATCATGTTAGAACGTGGTGAATACGGTGATTTAACTCCAGCTTTTTTTACCACTGTTCATTGGGATGGCTCTGGTGCGGCTTTGGTTTATGGTTTGAATAAGGAAGAAGCCGGGCCTTTTAGTCCGGCCCTGTTTGCAGCTTCTGATGAAAACGCCGAAGGGCCACCGCTCGAACCTGGTCGTTTACAAAAACTTACAACCTTACCTGATCGTTTTAATGACGACGTTTTAACAACCTTATCGGGAATTCCTTTTCTTGACGAACAAATGGGTCGACGTTTTTCTTATCTTTCGGCCGAATTAGCACTTTATAAGAAGCTCGGTATTGCTCCGTCACGTCGTCATCCAACCGGTCGAATTCACGATTTGTATAAGGAAATGAATAAACCAATTTTTTTCGACTCGGCGTGTTATAATTGTAAAAAGACAATAAGAACGGCTAAAAATATTGCTTATCCCGATCGTAAAATCTACTGCCAAGCTTGTTATCTCAAATATCTTGAAGAAAATAATTGATCTGTTACGAATTACGAAAAGTAACGAATATACGAATTTTTGGCTCAAAAGTTACAATGGCGGCAAAGGTGACAAAAAGTAAAATAAAAAAATTTCTTGTGCTTCCATTGTGGCCATAGCGCCTTTCAATAAAAACCACATTCGTATATTCGGCACTTTTCGTAATTCGTAACATATATGTCCAAAACTCCAAACTACGACGCCAAAATTAAAACTATTCTTGATGCCACTCAACCCAGCGAGCATATCTGCCCCCTAGCTGGTGAAAAATGGACCGTGACTCAGGAAGAAATTGACTGGTATAAAAAGTTTAATGTGCCGCCATCGACACATTCGCCGCTTGTTCGTATGCGGATTCTTTCGGGTTTTATGAATGGTTTTCAGTGGTGGTGGCAAAAGCATCCAGAGACTGGTAAAGCGCTTTTGTCTTATGTCCACCCAATGAGTGGTTTAAAAGTTTTGCCAGATCAGGAATGGTTGACCAAAGATTTTTCGAGTGAGGGCAGGGAATATGATCTGCAAAAATCTTTTTTGGCACAATTGCGGGAATTACAACTTAAGGTTCCACTCAAAGCCACAAATAATGTTATTGAGCCAGAGCATTCAATGGCCTTGGGTTCCAAGGGCGATATTGATAGTTATTTTGTGGCCGATGGCGGAAAAAATCGCGAATGTTTTTTTAGTCTTTTTTCGGCCATGGGCGATCGTTCGGTCGAGATTCATAACGTTTTACAGGCCGTGGAAAGTTACCACGTTAACGATGCTTTCAATGTCCATCGTTCGCAGTATGCTTCTGATCTTCGAGCTTTATCTAATTCGGCTTTTGCTTTTATTGCTTCTGATTGTTCAGACTGTTTTGGCGTAGCTATTCGTAAACACAAAAAGAATTTATTTTTTAATGAGCAATTAACCGAAGCTGAATACACTAAACGCCGTTCGGCCATTGATTTGGGTCGTCGTTCGGTGGCCGAAGAATGGAAAAAGAAATTTTATGACCTTTTAGCCAAAGATATTGTTTGGCCACAAAATATGAGTGACCGTGTCGAAAATTGTGAAGGTGAATATTTGGTTGGTGGCCGCGATTGCCGCTACTGTTATGCTTGCGTGGTAAGGCCGATTCGTCTTTTTTATTCAGCATTTACTTCAGGTGAAGTTCGAGACAGCGCTTTTGTAGTCGGTGCAAACGATTCTTCTGAATGTTATCAGTGCGCGTTTGCCGAGTGGAGTTCAAAATGTTTATTTTCTTATTCAATTATTCGTTGCCAGAATTTGGAATATTGTTTTGAGTGTGTAGAATGCGAAAATTGTTTTGGTTGTGTGGGTTTGCAACGAAAAAAATTTCATGTTTTTAATAAGCCGTATACCGAAGAAGAATATTGGCGTCGGGTCGATGAACTGAAAACCGCCATGTTGGCGCGGGGCGAGTATGGTGAATTTTTCCCTTTAAGTTTTTCACCCGTCTACTTTTTACAATCAGCCTCAGTTCTCTATTGGCACTCAACCGCTGAAGACGCCGAACATCTTGGCGCAGCAATTTATGACCCATCTTCAGCCGATGCCATTGGTGAGGGTAAGATCGATTCAGCTAAAGTCCGATCTTCAGCCGATGTGCCTGATTCAATCGATGAGATCGACGACAGTTGGTGCGGCGTACCAATTCGTGACGAGGCCCTAGGTCGTTATTTTACCTTTCTTAAACCAGAAATTGCTTTGTACAAACAATTAAGAATTGCTCCACCCAATAAACATTTTATTCGTCGGGTCACTGATTTGATTCAAGAAGTTAATAGCGCGGTTTTTGTTGACTCAACTTGTGCTAAGTGTGGTAAAACAATGATGGTTTCGGTTAATAAAACTTTTCCCAAACGAATCATGTATTGCAATGAATGTTTTTATAAATATTTTGAAGAAGTGTCATAACCCACTTCGTCATTGCGAGCGCCACGTGTGGCAATCTAATTATGTCCAAGACCCCAAACTTTGACGTCAAAATAAAAACCGTTCTCGACTCTTTAAAACCGGGTCAAATTATAAATTGTCCAATTACCAAAAAAGATTGGCGGCTTGATGAAAAAGAGATTGAAATTTGTCGTCGTTTTCAAGCCCCGCCGTGCCCAATTGAGCCACAAACTCGAATGATGTATTTAAATGGATTTTCTACTGGTTTGGCAATTTTTTGGAAACCGCATTTTTTAACCGGGGAACCGTTGCTTTCCGGTATTCATCCGGATTTGCCTTTTAAGGTCACAACTGTCAAAGAGTTTTTAGCTACTGACAATCTTCAATTTGCTCAAGATTACAAAAAAGAAAATTCTTTTTTCGATCAAATGTGGCAACTTGAAACAACTGTGCCATTTGAAGCCGCTAGAAACAGCGACGTTGATGAAGAATCTATTGTTACTGCTTGTGTTAAAACCAGGAAAAGCTTTTTGGCCTGCAGTTCTTGGGTAGAAAACAGTTTCTATGCTTTAACGGCAATTAACAGCGAAGATAATATTGATGTAACGAATTGTGAAAAAATTTCTCGGTCTTTTCGGATTGGGGGTTCTCAAAATATTTCGGATTGCGCTTTTATTTTTGAATCACGATCTTGTTTTGACAGTACTTTTTTATTTGATTGTCAAGAATGCGAAAGTTGTTTTGGGGCGGTTAATCAACGTCATAAAAAGTTTTTGTGGTTTAATGAACAACTAGATGAAAAAGAATATAAAATTCGTCGAGCCACAGTTAATTTGTCCGATCGTCGTCAAGCGGATGAATTTTGGCATCAGTTTTTGGTTTTGGTTAACCAAGAAGCAGTTTGGCCAGCCGTGCATGGTTATGGAAATATTGAAAGTAAAGGTGAAAGGTTGTTTAATTGTGTTCGCTGCGAAGAATGTTTTTTTGAGCATGCGGCCACTGATTGTTATTGTTGTCGTTTTGGTGTTAGATTAGAAAACAGCGCCTATGCTTCTGGTTCGGCCGAAGCTAATAATTATTATTTAACTACCGGCGGTACTTACGGTTTAAATCTTAAATTTTGTTCCGCTTGTTTTAAAAGTTTAAACTCTGAATACTGCATTAATTGTAATGATTGTGAATTTTGTTTTGGTTGTGTTAATTTAAAAAATAAAAAATTTTGTGTTTTCAATAAACAATTTTCTGAGATGGAATATTGGCTGTTGGTTGATGAAATAAAATGCGACATGTTGGAGAAAGGTGAATATGGAAATTTTTGGCCAGCCAAGTTTTCTGTCGGAGGTTTTCAGTATTCGGCCGGCGAACTTTTTATTCATTACTCGTCAGATCAACTTAAACAATTTAGGGCAATAATTGTCGACCCGGCCCACGGTCAAGTTTTTGCTCCGCAGATTGATTTAAGTCGAGCTAGGGAAGCCCAGGAAATTCCTGACCGTTTGGTAGATTGCCAACCGTTTGTCGGCGTGTCAATTTATGATAAAGTTGCTGGGCGACATTATAGTGTTCTTAAAGATGAATACGAAGTTTATAAAAATAAAAAATTACCTTTTCCGACCGAACATTATGCCACACGATTATTAAGATTATTGGATTTTTCTTATGGCCCAATTTCTGAAGAACGTGTCTGTGCTTCTTGCCAAAAGATAACTACAACTTACAATAATCAAGCTTTTCCCAACCGACGAATATATTGTCAGGGTTGTTATCTAAAGTATCTTGAAGAAAATAATTGAATTTTGGCCGGGTTGAGGTAAAAACTTTCAAAATTGAACGATCGCTCAAAAATTAAATATTTTTTCTAATTTAAGCCAAAAATATGTCTATCATTGATCCACTAATTCTCGGTCTTATTCAAGGCTTAACCGAATTTTTACCAGTTTCAAGCTCTGGCCATCTTTTATTAGCGGCTGATTTTTTAGGCCAGACGACTAATGACGTAACTTTTGACGCAGTTATTCATTTGGCCACTTTAGCGGCAGTAATCGTTGCTCTTTGGACAGACATTAAAAAAATTGCTATTGGAATTTTTAAAAAAAACCAAGACGGTCATTTGGGTTGGCTAATTATTTTAGCCACCATTCCGGTTTTAATCGTTGGTTTCTTTTTTGGCGACTGGTTGGAGGAAACTTTTCGTTCGCCGTCAGTTGTCGCCTTTTCTCTGGCTTTTTGGGGAATTATTTTGTGGCTAGTTGACGCTCAAACAAAAAAGACGGCCGAAACCGAAATAAATAAAATTAGTTTTAAAAAATCTTTTTTCATTGGTTTGTCGCAAATCATTGCTTTAATTCCGGGGACTTCGCGTTCTGGTATTACGATTACCACCGGATTATTTTCCGGCTTATCGCGTGAAGCGGCGGCGCGTTTTTCTTTTCTTTTAGGCATACCTTCAATTGCCGCGGCCGGCGGATTTTCTTTACTTAAAATTTTTCTTAACAACGGAGATTTTGATAGTCTTTCATTGATCGTGGCTTTTATTGCCGCTTTTATTTCTGGTTTTGCGGCCATTAAATTTTTATTACAAATCATGAAAGGCCTGAGTTATAAGTGGTTCGCAATTTATCGAATTGCTTTGGCGGTCGTTATAATTTTATTTGTTTGGTTATGAAATTAAAAATTGTTGAAAATTTGCCGGGTCAGTCTTTGATAGTTACTGGCAGACCGAGTATTAGCACCGTGCTTTTTACTTTGATTTTATTTATTGCTTTCGTTTGTTCGATTTTTTACAGCAGTGATGATAAATTTGGCACGATAGCGATATTTTTTTTATTAGTTTTGTTTTTATTTTTGCTCTATCAGAGTTTTATTCGATTGAAAATTTTTGCTGGTCAAGAAATTATTTATAAAAATGGTTTAAAGATCGAAAAATTAGATTGGAAAAGAATTAAAATTTTTTCAACTAATTTTAAGACCAAAACGGCCAAGGGCACCACTGTTCACGCCGCTAATATCATGGCTGTTTGTACTGAAGGTGAAATAAATATTTTTCACGTTGCTTCAGGCGATTGGGGAAAAAATAACGAGGTTGTCTGGTGGGAAATAAAAGTTGCGCTTTTATTATTTAAATTTTAAACTTACTGGTCTTTTAAAAAAAAGTTAAAAAATTTGTGGAAAAAAAACAATCAAGAGTATTAGTCGGCCTGTCCGGCGGTGTCGATTCAGCCGTCTCTGCGGCTTTGTTATTGGAACAGGGTTACGAAGTAATTGGCGCTTTTATGAAAAACTGGTCTGATTGCACTTGGCAGGAAGATCGTCGTGACGCTATGCGAGTGGCAGCTAAATTGAATATCCCTTTTTATACTTTTGATTTTGAAAAAGAATATCGTCGTGATGTTATTGACTACATGTTTCGCGAATTTGAAAAAGGCCGCACACCCAATCCCGATGTAATGTGTAATAAATTTGTAAAGTTTAATTTATTCGTGAAAGAAGCCGATAAATTAGGTTGCGATTTTATTGCCACGGGACATTATGCAAGAATTGAATGGCAGGGGTTAAGGGGGGTTAAGGGGGGTGAAGAGGGGTTAAGAATTTTGGCCGGAATCGATCCAGAAAAAGATCAAACCTATTTTCTTTGGGCGATTCCACCAGCGGTTTTGTCGCGAGTTTTGTTTCCGGTCGGTGGTATGATTAAGGCGACTGAAGTTAGAAAAAAAGCTCTGGAACTTAATTTGCCAGTAGCGACTAAAAAAGATTCGACCGGTATTTGTTTTGTTGGCGAAGTAAATATTCGGGAATTTTTACAACAGCGAATTCCAAAAAAGCCAGGCAAAATTGTGACGACTACCGGTAAGATTGTTGGTAATCACGAAGGTTTGTCATTTTATACCATCGGCCAACGCGAAGGTTTGAATTTGGGCGGTGGTACGCCATACTATGTCGTCGACAAACGGGCGGAGACCAACGAACTAATTGTTTCCAGTAATTTTGAGCAAGCTCTTTTTTCCGATCAGCTTGAGGCTGACTCTTGCAACTGGTTTAATCATCCAGAAAAATTACCACTGACTTGTTGGTGTCGTATTCGTTATCGTCAGCCACTAGTTGAATGTAGCCTCGAAAAAATTGAAGGCGAATCAGTTAAGGTAACATTTGCCAAACCCCAACGCGCCGTCACTCCAGGTCAATCAATTGTTTTTTACGTTGATGAAGAGATGATTGGTGGGGGAATTATAAAATAATCTTTTGTTACGAATTACGAAAAGTGCCGAATATACGAATATTGTTTTTATAAACATTATGATTTCAATCAACCCCCAAATTCGTATATTCGTAACTTTTTGTAATTCGTAACAAGCTAATATTTCCTGAGTTCTGCCAAACTTTTTTTACCAAATTTTTATTTTGCTAAAGTTAGCAATTTTTTTCTTGTTTTTAGTCGTTTTTGTCATATCAAAGCGCCTCGGGTAAATTTTCAATATTCTGTCCACAAATTATCTTTGTAAACAGATTTATTTCGTGTCGAAGTTAAAAAATAAGCCAAAAAGAATTATTTATCCAAATGTTTCTTTTTTAAGTTTTAAGATGCCATACTAATTTGGCAGAACTCAGGAGGTGCCAAATATACGAATATTGTTTTTATAAACATTATGATTTCAATCAACCCCCAAATTCGTATATTCGTAACTTTTTGTAATTCGTAACAAGCTAATATTTCCTTGCCCACTCATAAAAACCAATCACCTCCGGCGCTTCAAGATTAAAACCGGTCGGTAAAATGGTAAATGGTTCGAGCTCGCTTATTTCTCGTGGTTCATTGGTAATTTGTGAAAGGTCGCCAATGGATATTTTAGCTTGAGTATTTAATGGCGCGACCGAGGTTTTGTCGAGAAAGTCGTAGCGAACGGCAGTTATAGTGCCATCTTTTATTACACTCTTTGAGCGCGGAGTGGAAATCGTCAGCTGATTGGTTTCCCAAGAAGTCTTAGTCAAGAGTCGGCCACGGATAAGTTTGATCTCGACTTCATCGGGCGTATTTTTTTCAATAATTACATCAGTCCTTTGATCGAGAGCAATAATTATTTCTTCACCTATTCGGATTAGAACTCGTGAATTATCACCAACCATTATTTTTTCACCACGAGAAATTGAACTTTTTATTTCAGCCGTTCTTATTTTATCAACTCGTTCGATATTAACTATCCCGTCAGCAACTTCGATAGTTGTTGACAAGGGTTTTACATAACCATTCCCACCAGCCCAAACCAAACCAAAACGCGCGGCGATTAGCATTACCGTGATGGCCAAAAAAAAGATGACGGCTAGAAATTTTTCCATATAGTCATTTTAGCAAAAAACTTTGTTTTTGACACGGAGTTAATAAAAACCAATTGACAAAATATCAACATGAACTAAGTTTAATATAAGGGCTAATCATTTCGGTCCAAACAAAAAAAGGGGGAACCAAATGACCATTTTCGATTTTCTCCATCGAAGAGTGAATCGGTTAGTAGAAATTCGAATTGCCGACAGTACAATCTGTGGCTATATAGACGCGGTTCATAGAAACAAAGACAATGTAATTTTTTTTGTACGAGTTACTTTGGTGACCTCGGTTTTATCTGGGGATCATATAGCTCAAGGGAAAAAAGCCTTTGTGGTTCTTGACCAAGAAATTGGTAACCGAAGAGAAGGCTTTTCTTTCACCGACGACTCGTCAAGAAAAGTCGAGGTGATTTTTCTCCTGGCTTTCCTTTAGCCCAAACGTCTTTCTTCCCGCAGTCGCCTGCGGGTTTGGTTTTTATTAGGTGTGCATAAGTTGTAATTGTTTATAAAAAGTGTGGTAAAATTTCTTTGCCCATTTCGGGCAAGCAACTGTTCATTCGCTATTTCCTGGGAGGAAATACACCATGACGACACTAAGGCTTGTGTGTATGTTTTTGGATGGAACCGCTCTTTGTCAAGACTTTGATAATTACGGTTTTTCAATCGAGCCAGGATCCGATATTTGCATCGCAAAACCCGGAGAGAGCGCGGTTATAATTGGACGAATTCCTGCTTTGGCTGATTGTCTGCCTATTCGGAGATCTCTTGCTGAGACTTGGGCAGACAGGGCATCTGGTTGGACAGCAAAGACTCTTTTGGATAAGATTTATGAACTATTGATCCGTGCCGAACAACTCCAAGATGATAGGTGTCAAGCCGAGGAAAAACTTGGGGGGCCTTACCGGGCTCATGTTTTTCAGACGGAGGGTTCACATTCTTGCCGCATTTGTTTTTCGCCAGTCAAAGGTATTACGAAGGAATTTTTTTTGGGACTGGGTTGGAGAGAGGCTGTGTATCCATTTCTTTTGTCTCCGTAGCGAGACGATCGTCAACATCAACCGTCCGCGGTGTTCGCCCAGCGAAGACCGAACATCGCGGGCGAACAGTACTTTCACTCTTTGATGAGTGTTTTTTTGTTTTTCGTTTTATATTACGATTAATGGTCATAATGGTTAAAATTCGTTATACTATCTACATATGATGAAAAAAATCTTTTTTTCTATAATCTTTTTATCTCTGGTTGGCTTTGGTTGTTCGCCACAGGTTTCAGAAACTGAAGTTAAAATTACCACCGAGGCGGTTAATCTTCAGGCCGGCTCAGCTATTATTTTAAAACAAACAGTTTTTGGTTTAGGTGGAGTTTTTGCCGAAACAGTTTCTGGTGATAATTTGGCTGAGTATCAATTAGCCATCAGTTCATTCACTCCATCTCAAGGTACGGCTTTTTCTTGGACTGGTACAACCAAACAAGAAACCGCGGCCTCCGTAGCCGCTCGCGAGGCCTTTGCCGCGGTCGATCACCCTATTGGCGATACGACTAAGGCTCCAGAGGCAGCTTATGAGACTTTGACCAAAACTGGCGTTTACACCACTTCAGCTTTGGCTGAAGCCACCAAGGTTAGTCTGCCAGCTTATTGGATCGATGGCGAACAAAATTTTTCTGACAGTTCTTTAATTTGGTTATCCAAAAAGCAGTACGACGAATTGGTTAATACGAAAGTTACGACTTTATCCTTGGGTTTGCTCGACACCAAATTATCTGATTTGGTTGGTATGACCGATTCTATCAAAAATGCCATCAATGCCTTACAACAAAAAGCCGATCAAGCTTCAGCTGGTCAAGATGTTTATAAATTAACCGCGGAAAATAATTGGAAAAATTATTCTTTATCCATTGACGGCGTTGAAAAAACTGTTCAAGCCATTGGCGCTTCAAATTGGTTTGGTTCTTATTTGATTTTAGCTAATCCAAATAATCCTTTGGTTCTTAAAGCCACACTAAATCCTTTTGCCCTCGGTTCGCTAGATTTATCCTCACCACTTTCGTCATTTTTAGGTTATGAGGTGACGGAGATTAAGACAAAATAATTTTTTGACCTAATTTTGAATTATCAGTAAGATAAAGTTAGAAAAAATATGCGTAAAATAAATTTAAAATCCGTGGTTTGGCAAGAAGGAAAATATTATGTTTCCCAGTGTTTAGAAGTTGAAGTCTCTAGTTTTGGCAAAACTCGAAAACAGGCTTTGGATAATCTTCAGGAGGCCTTGGAATTATATTTTGAGGATGTCCCATTACCGGAAAGAGTTGAAGTAAAAAATCCAATTATTACTTCGATTCAACTTCAGTGTGCCTAAACCCTTTCTTCTTCGTTTGGTTTTAAAAGTCCTTGAAACCAAAGGATTTATTTTTATTTCGCAAATTGGTTCGCATGCCAAATATCGAAAAATCGGTAATCCAACCCTTACAGTAATTATTCCTATTCACGAAAAAGAAATTTGTTACGGAACTTTCAAATCAATTTTGCGTCAATCAAAATTACAACAAAGTGATTTTGAAAAATAATCCAAAGTTTAACTATATGCCCAAAAAAATATTTTTTATCTTGTTAGGAATAGTGACCTTGGTTTTGATTTTATTTATTGTTCGTTTTTCTTCCTCTGAAGACGGTTGGAATTGTATTGATGGTGCATGGGTTAGACACGGTAATCCAAGCGCGGCCATGCCAACAACGGCTTGCGTTGGGGATTCGATAAATGACAGTCAACAGAAGAGCATCGCCATCGGTCTGGCCAATCCAGCCTCAGTTAATTGTACTGAAAAAGGTGGCACCTTACAGATTGAAAAACGTCCAGACGGTGGGGAATTCGGCGTTTGTTATTTTGAAGATAATCGTCAATGCGAAGAGTGGGCTTTAATGCGCGGTGACTGTCCGGTTGGTGGCCGAAAAGTTACTGGCTATATCACCGAAGCCGGACGATATTGTGCTATTACTGGCGGTGAATATACAACAACTGAAGTAAACGACTGGCCAGAAAACGAGAAAGGAACTTGTAAATTACCGGGCGGTGAAATTTGCGAAGCCGAGACTTATTACGGTGGCAGTTGCGGTACGTAAGGACAATCCTAGGATTGTCCTAAATAAAAATCATCATAACCCGATGATTTTTTATTTATTCAATCGTTGTCTCCGCTACCTCCTCGTCCCGCCGAAGATTGCCTCGAGCGACTTGTCCTTCCGAAGCCCGGCTTGTCCACCGTAGCTCGGCGAAGGTGGACGAAGGAGGAAGGAGGAAGGAGGATGTTGCCTCTAATTCGTTCAGGAGATCATTTATACCCCTCTTGCTTGCTTTTTTTAACCCTTTTTTATAAAGTTATACTGGTCTTAGGCCAATCAACCAGTGCGCAGCACTATGCCGGAGGAAACATGCCGAACCCTTCGTATTACCAACAACAGCTCGGGTTTCTAAAAAAGGTTGCCGATAAACTGGCCGAGGACACAGCAAGACTGATCCAACAGGTCGCTGTAGCCGAAAATTCCGTAGATTCATCGGCTGATCGTCAGCTCCTCGAACTGACCAACCTCCTTGCCGCAGTGGAGCTGATTAGAGACCCAGTACCTCCAATGAGTCAGACGATCAGCAACATAAGGGAGGAAATAATTAAAGCAATCACCACCGTGTGGCTTGTGATTTGCGACCCTGAAACGAAGGAGGTTTATTGTCTCGAAAAAGACCGCTCTCATGGCTTCCAGCCGCTAAAAGGGGCGACCGTAAGATTTCAACAGACTGAGATCAGTTGTTTTGAGCCATCTTTCAAAGCAGGAGGAGGTTCTCAAATAGTCGCTGGTGTGGTTGCTATGAGTTTTAAAAGAAGTTGGGTCTTTTTGTCCCTTGGCCATACGAGTAGTTTGAAGTTAGACGATGGGCCCAAGATCTATTTCGGTCTTTTCGTCGACCAAGCCACGGCCGATAGCTTCACCTATCAGGCCGCTGAACCAGAGAAATAACGCAAGTGAAAACTCGCGTTGGGTCGCTTGACGCACTCAAAGTGCGCGGAAGACGCCAGCCCGCTGGTGCCCGCGACCGTGGGCGCGTCTTTTTTTTTAAAAAAACCGTCGGGGTTTAGCCGACGTTTTTAATTTATCCAAATTGTTGCCTCTGGTGCCTCTCCAGCCCTCCTCGTCTCGCCGTAGCTCGCCACGAGCGTAGGCGGATTAAACTACAACTCACCCTCCCAGCCTCTCCACCCACGACGGATCAACCTCAACTTCTAAATCCAAATAAATCGGCACACCCATAACGGTTTGTAATTCTCGACGAACCGATTGACCAATTTCTTTTACGCCATGGCCTTGAGTGCCAATAATCATTCTTTGATAACGATCCGAAGAAGTGAGAATTCGCGCGGCAATAAAAACCACACCGTTTTCGCGGCGAGTTACTTCGTCAACAATCACGTGAACGCTATATGGAACTTCCTGACGCAGGCGCAGGAAAAGTTTTTCACGGATCAATTCGCTCAACCATTGCTCGTTAGGCATGTTGGTGAGTTGACCTTCGGGATAATACGGTTCGCCTTCGGGTAGGCTTTCAAAAATTGCGTCTTTTAATAAATTGACATTGCGGCCGGTGAGCGCTGAAAGTTCAATAACTTTGTCAAAACGATCAGCTAAAGCCCGCATGCTTTCAAGATACGGAGTACTTTTTAAGTCACTTTTGTTAATCACTAGAATTTTTGGCACGGTTAAATTTTCTAAAAGACTTAGAGCAAATTTTTCTTCCACGCCAATGGCTCGAGTGGGATCAGTTACATAAACTACTACATCAATATCATGCAGAGAATTTTTAACAAATTTAAGTAAAAGTTTTGATAAAGAATCTTTGGACTCTTTAAAAATTCCTGGCGTATCAACAAAAACAATCTGGCCCTGATCGGCCGTTAAAATACCCTGAACTGGCTGGCGGGTGGTTTGCGGTTTGGGTGTGGTAATGGCGATCTTGCTACCCACTAAATAATTTAGTAAAGTAGATTTACCCACATTACTGCGGCCAATCAGCACCGCAAACCCAGATTTTTTTAATTTTTTTTGGACAACGGAATTTTTTCTGGTCATAAAGCTTAACCATCAAACCATATTTTTCAATAAATTGCAATAATATGCCTAGAGGAGAATCTTTTCAACCACCACCTGAAGGAATAGATCAAACAAAGTTAAGAGCTGATTTTGAAGCTCTTATTAAAGATGAAAGAGGCAGAATGGTTGCTGCTGCTATGGAAGAAGGTCTTGAGGCTGCTTAAAATTTAATCTTTTAAGAAAAGTAACGTCGATCCGCCATCGCTGGGCTATGACGGACACAGTCGGCGTTATTTTGCTTTTGGACGGCAAGAAATGACCGATCGGTCAAAACTTGCCGTCATTTTTTTATCAACTTTATCACCGCCTCCACATGCGGCGTTTGCGGAAACAAATCCAAAGCCCGAAAATCAGCGATTTTGTAGTGTTCTAAAAATTTCGGTAACTCTTCAGCCAGGCGATTAAAATTACAGGAAACGTAAACAATTTCTGGCGGTAAAACTTCAAGCAAAGTTTCAATAACCTTTGGGTGAAGTCCGGCTCGTGGCGGATCTAAAATAATCATATCAAACCCCGCCGCTAATTTTTTGTCCTTAAAATAGTCCTCAATTTTTGCAGTAACAAACTCCACGACTCCCGCCTTCGCTGGGCTACGGACGGGCAGGCCACCACTCCACGACTCCAACACTCCAACATTGTTTAACTCAGCGTTCTGTTTAGCCGCTTGAATACCCGCCTCGTCGGCTTCAACGCCAATAACGTTTTTAGCTCCAGCTTTAACCAAAGCCAAACTAAAAAATCCCGCTCCACAATAAAGATCAGCAATATTTTTTCCAGCTGGTTTAACAAATTCCAACACAGTATTTTGTAGCTGAGCGGCCATGTCACTATTAGTTTGAAAAAAACTGCACGGTGAAATTTTATATCTAATACCATTAATTATTTCCTCAAGCCAGGGATTACCTTTAATGGGAATAATTTCGTTGGCTATCGAGAGATCGGTAGTTTGATCATTAATACCCCAAACAATTGAAGTGGCTAAATCACCAAGAACTTCGGGTAGGGAAGAGATGAGATTTTTGGTTTTTTGATCGTCGGCTTTGTTAGTGACCAACATGACTAAACGCTCGTTGGTATTTTTTCCTTCTCGAATAATTAACGCCCGAAAAAAGCCAGTGTATTTTTTATTGTCCCAAAAAGGTAAGCCGCTGGCTCGCGTCCAAATACGAAGTCGAGATAAAATTTCATTACTCTCTTCAGACATTAAAAAACATTTTGGCAAATCAATAACCGACCACCAGCGACCGGCTTCCTTTAAACCCAACTCGCCGTTCCGACCAAACATAAAATCCATGCGGTTGCGATAAAACAATTTATTTTCACCGCGAACAACAGAAAAAGTTGGTAGCTCAATTTGTTTAGTTGCGAACGCTTGTTCGATCAGTCCTTTTTTTATAACTAACTGGTGTTCGTAACTAATATGCTGCCATTTACAGCCACCGCAAAGTTTAACCATTGGACAAACCGGCTCAACACGATGCGGTGACGGTTTGATAACTTTTTGAAGTTCGGCTTTGATGCCTTTTTTATCTCTTTTTTGGGTTAAAGCCACCACTTCCTCACCAGGAATAGTGTGGTAAACTAAATATGGCTTACCAAGCGGTCGAGGCATTAGGCCACTACCGTCGTGAGCCATGGTTTTGATTACACCTGTGATTTCGTAGTTTAATTTATTAGACATATGATTATCATCGCTCATAATATTAGATCTTTACATAACCTTGGGTCAATTTTTCGCAGTGCCGAGACTTTTGCTGTAGATAAAATTTATCTAACTGGTTACACCGCGGTTCCACCTCATAAAGACATTGCCAAAGTAGCCCTTGGTTCAGAAAACAGAATTCCTTGGGAAAAACAGCTGGATATCTTCTCTCTTTTAGATCAACTTAAAAAAGCTGGTTTTTCTTTGATTGGTTTAGAAACTGGTGATGAGGCTAAATCTATTAATGATTTTGTTTCCCAAAAACCAATCGCCTTAATTTTGGGTAATGAAGTTACTGGGATTGAAACTGAAGTTCGCGATAAGCTAGACCAGTTAGTAGAAATCCCCATGTCCGGTCGAAAAAAGTCGCTCAATGTTTCGGTAGCCGCCGGCATTGCCATGTTTGTCTTGGGCTTAAAAGAATGATATTCTAAAGTTGATATGTTCTCTATTGTCATCCCTACCAAGAACGAAGAAGCTTACTTACCCATTCTTTTGCGATCCATTCATAATCAAACCGTTCAACCAGACGAAATTATAATTGCTGACGCTGGTTCAACTGATAAAACTGTAGAAATTGCCAAACGGTTTGGCTGCCGAGTGGTTGAAGGTGGCTTACCAGGTGTTGGACGCAATCGCGGTGCCGCGGTGGCTAAAGGTGAGTTTATTCTTTTTTTGGATTCTGATGTTAAGTTGGTCGATAAACATTTTCTTGAAAATGCTGAGCGCGAATTAAATACTCGTCATCTTGATTTTGCTAGTTGTGACGTGGAGCCAATTTCTAAGAAAAAAATCGATCACGCTTTTCATGAATTTTATAATAATTTTTGTCGTTTGTTATTACCGCTTCATGCTCACGCTCCAGGCTTTTGTATTTTTGCCAAACGAGCTAAACACGAAAAATTAGGCGGCTTCGACGAATCAGTGATTTTTTGCGAAGATCATGATTATGCTCAGCGCTGTCGGAAATTTGGAAAATTTGGTTATTTGGATTCCATTAAAATTTATGTTTCTACTCGTCGTTTTGATCGCGACGGTCGACTCAATATTGCCGTTAAATATACTTTGGGCGAGTTACATCTTATAACCATTGGTCCGGTTCGTCACAATCATTTTAAATACGAGTTTGGTCACGAAGTGCTCCAAAAAACAGTAAAGAAGTAGAAATCGTAGAAAACGTAGAACGTAGATAATAAAAAATAGAGATATAAAATTTATTTGTTTAAATAAATTAAAAAATCTACGTTTTCTACGATTTCTACGACTTCTACGTTTTAACTCAATCTGTGTTAGCCAAAAAAATTTTAATTCCCATCGAAGTAATTCCGCGCCATGTTCATTTATCAGAAAAACATTGGTGCGAGTTTTTTGGTGAAAATTATCAGCCGCAAATTTGGCGAAATTTATCTCAACGCAACCAGGTGGTTTTTAAGGAAACTCTCAAAATAATTGGTAAAAAAAATACCAGTCTGGAAAATTTTCATATTATTGGCGGCTGGCGTAAACAAACTCAAGTGGAAGTTTCAGAGGCTGAAGCTAAAATACTCGGATTAAAAGTGCCTCTGCGTTTGTCTGGTCGTTTGATTCGTTCGGCTGGTTGTCAGTTGGTTGGTCCAAAGGGAAAAATAATTTTAAAACAAGGTGTAATTATTCCAGCCAGCCATTTGCACCTAAATATTAAAGAAGCCGAGCGTCTTAATTTAAAACAAGGACAGGTGGTTACTCTTACTTTATTAGTTGATAAAATAACTAAATTAGAAAATATCATCGTTCGAGTTCATCCAAGTTTTCGCATCTCTCTCCATATTACTCAAGAAACTGCTACTCAATTTTGGTTAAATTCTGGTGATAAAGTTTTTTTTGAAAAAGAAATTTAGTATGAAATTTTTTTATTTTTTATTTTTTATTTTTTTGGTTCTGCCGTTTTCTGTTCAAGCCGCAACGGCTGATTTGAGCATTCAACAATCGGGTATTACTTTTTCTGAGACGGAATTAATTACTGGTGATACAGTTAGAATTTATGCGGCTGTAGAAAACGTTGGTGATATTGATGTTTCCGGTTACGTCATGTTTTATCAAGGCGATTTATTAATTGGTAATTCTCAAGTTATTTCTTTGCGTTCCGGCGGTTTGCCCGAAGAAGTTTTTGTCGATTTTGTGGTGCCAACTGGCAGTTTTAATATTCGAGCTGAAATTAAAGGTACTGATCCCGAAGATGGAAATTCTGATAATAATTCCGCTGTAACTAAACTTTTAACGCCGATTTTAGACGACGATCGTGATGGAATAGAAAACAATGATGATAATTGTCCTAGTGTTAAAAATGCCGATCAAGCCGATGCTGACGTTGATGGCTTAGGCGATGTTTGTGACGACGATGATGACAATGACGGAATTACCGATGAAGTTGAAAGAGAAATTGGCACTGATCCAAAAAAAACTGATTCTGACGGCGACGGTTTAGTCGATGCTAGTGATCCTCATCCAACTGTTCCTGAATCACAAGTAGTTAAAGAGACTCCGCCGCCAGCCCCACCAGTGATTATTAGTCCGCCAATAAGTCCTGTTCCAGAAAGTGAATCTCCGGCTGTTGTTTCCGCTCCCGATGAACCGGAAACGAATCTAGTTGAAGTTGATTCGTCATCCGATGCAATTATTGAGCCAACAATCGCTCCGAAATCCGTGGTTTTTTCACCCCGTTCAACATTTACTTTACAGCAATTGAATTGGAACACCTATCATTTTGTTGCTCAATTACCGCCAGGTAGTACTTCTGGCGTAACTTGGGATTTTGGTGATGGTGTAACTTCGGCCAAAACCGAAACCGATCATAAATTTACTCGAGCCGGCGATTATTCAGTTCAAATGCGTTTTGGTAACAGCGACGGCTCTTCAACCGCTGACACGATTGTTATTCACGTACCGTTTTTTTCTCTTGAAAACCGCCTGGTGCAATTTTTGTTAGGTTTGCTTTTGTTTGTTTTATTAATTGCTTTACAGATTTTTTTTCGCGTTGGACGAAAACCAAAAAATAAAGTTGTTCAATCAAATTCTAATAAAGCTTGTAAAATCTCCGTTCGCCGCGAAGATGATTAGTCACCATGGCTCTTAGTTTTAATAATGAATCAAAAACCGTAGTTGGAGCCGCGGCTTTGCTCGGCTTTTTTTCATTGGCCAGTCGTTTGGTTGGTTTTATTCGCGATCGAATTCTTTCTGGTCAGTTTGGCGCCGGCGAAGTTCTCGATGCTTACTATGCGGCCTTTAAAATTCCGGATTTTATTTTTAATCTTTTGGTTGTCGGGGCTCTTTCAGCTAGTTTTATTCCACTTTTTACCCGAGCGCTCCAGTCGTCTGGCGGAAAAAAAGAGGCCTGGTGTTTTACCAATAACGTTTTAAATATCCTGGGGTTATTGTCATTACTGGCCGCAGTTATCATGGCTTTTTTTACCCACCAATTGGCCGACTTTATTGCCCCAGGCTTCGAAGGCGTAAAAGAAACCATGGTGATTGAATTTACTCGAGTCATGTTAGTGGCCGAAGTTTTTTTAAGTGTCTCAGTTATTTTTGGTAGTGCCTTGCAAAGTTTAAAAAGATTTTTTCTTTATGCCTTGGCGCCAATTTTTTATAACTTGGGTATTATCATCGGTGCTTTATTTCTGGTTCCAATATTTGGACCAATTGGTTTAGCTTGGGGCGTAGTTCTCGGAGCTTTTCTTCATTGCTTAGTTCAATTTATTGGAGCTTTATTATTAGGCTATCACTATTGCTGGAGTTTTAAACTCCGCGATGCGGCTACTCGTGAAATGATAAAATTAACTGGTCCGCGAGTTTTGGGCTTGGCCGTGGCCCAAATTAATATTGTAATTACCACCATGTTGGCTTCGCTTTTGCCCACTGGTAATCTAACGATTTTTAATTTTGCGTACAACATTGCTTTTTTGCCAATTGGTTTAATCGGCGTTTCTTATAGCTTGGCAATTTTTCCCACTTTGTCAGAACACGTTGAGCGAAAAGAAATGCCTAAATTTATTGAAACTATTTCCACTGGTTTGCGGCAAGTTTTGTTTTTTATTATTCCTTGCACCGTGGTTTTTCTGCTTTTACGAGCTCAAATCGTTCGCGTCGTAGTTGGCGCCGGAAAATTCGGTTGGGCTGAAACAATTACCACGGCCGATACTTTGGCCATCATTGCCGTAAGTTTTTTTGCTCAATGCATTAACTATCTTTTAGCCCGAGCTTTTTTTTCTTTGCACGATACCAAAACTCCATTAGTCGTTGGTTTAATCAGCGCGGTGGTAAATATTGCCGTGGCCTGGATTTTTATGCCGCAATTCGGCGTTCTGGCTCTTGGCGCGGCTTTAAGCTTATCGACTTTGGTTAGCTTTATTTTACTTTGGGTGTTTTTACGTTTGCGTTTAGGTACTTTGCACGAAGCAAAAATTTTACGTTCGCTTTTTGTTTTAACGGTAGCTGGTTTATTTTCTGGAATTTCTATTCAGGCCGTAAAACCTTTAGTTGTTCAATATATTTCTCTAAACACTTTTTTCGGAGTTTTATTGCAAGGTCTGTTGGCGGGTGGACTTGGTTTGGCGGTTTATCTGGCTCTGGCTCTGCTTTTTAAATCTCCCGAAGCCCAAACCTTTATCGTTTCCTTACGTCGAAAATTTTTCAGAGCCTATCAACCAAAGGAGATTCTTTCTAATTCCAACCAAAATACAGATTAAAACATTGGTACTGATTTTTTTCCACACTAGAGACCGCTGCAAAACTCTTTTTTTGAAAATTTTTTCTTTCAAAGTGGGAAGAAAAAATAAAAAATAGCCTTTTTGTTTGTTTTAATCCCTATTTTAGAGGCTAAATGACGATTAAATGGGGAAAGTAAAAAAGGCCTCC